>JAIFNM010000031.1 GCA_020047725.1 Betaproteobacteria bacterium | reverse complement strand
GCCGATTTCGAGACCTTCGGCGGCATGGTGCAGGACATCAGCTTCAGGAATGCGAAACACTACTTCGATATTCCGGGGGTCTTGGAGTGACGAGGCTCTGGCCTCTCCGAACAACAAATGAAAAACAGGAGAAATATTCTTATGCGTATTAGCGAAAAAAAATTGTCACAACTGCCAGCTGGTGTATCCCGCCCAGCCTATGATCGAAGCAAAGTCGTCGGATCAATCGTCCATCTGGGCATTGGCGCCTTCCACCGTGCCCACCAGGCGATGTTCACCGACGCCGTTCTGTCTTCGGGCGATCTGGCCTGGGGAATCATCGGTGCCGGCGTCATATCGGCCGACATGAAAAACGCCCTGATGCCCCAGGACGGACTCTACGCGCTGGCCGAAATGGGGGCCGATTCAGAGAAAGTCAAGGTGATCGGCTCGATCATCGACGTCTTGGGTGGCCCGGAAGACGCCGACAAGCTCCTTGCCAAAATGAGTGACCTGAGCACCCGCATCGTCAGCATTACCGTCACCGAAAAAGGCTACTACCTCGACCTCGCCACCGGGAAACTCCAGCTTCAGGCTCCGGCGATTGCGGCCGATCTGGTCAGTCCGGCCACCCCCAAAACCGTCCTCGGCCTCATCGTCCAGGCGCTGAAGAATCGCAAGGCCGCCGGCATCCTGCCTTTTACCGTCCTCAGTTGCGACAATCTTTCGAACAACGGCAAACTGGCCAAGGCCGCCGTTCTCGCCTTCGCCCGCGAAGTGGATGCCGACCTTGCCGCCTGGATCGAAGCCAACGTCTGCTTCCCCTGCACGATGGTCGACCGCATCACCCCAGCCACCACTGACGCTGATCGTGCCCACATAACCGAAGTGATCGGCATGGACGACGCTTGGCCGGTGGTCACCGAACAATTCGTTCAATGGGTCATCGAAGATCAGTTCACGATGGGCCGTCCGGACTGGACCATCGCCGGCGCCGTCTTCTCCGATGAAATCGAATGCTGGGAAAACATGAAGCTGCGCTGCCTCAACGGCTCGCATTCCACGGTCGTGAAACCGTTGCCGAGGCGATGCAACTTCCGTTGATCACCGATATCCTCGACCCCCTGTGGATCGAAATCCGCGAAGTGCTGCACGCACCCAAGGGCGTCAATCCCGCCGAGTATGTTGAAAGTCTCAAGCAACGCTACCGTAACCCGGCGCTCAAGCATCGCACGGCTCAGATCGCCTGCGACGGCTCTCAGAAACTGCCGCAGCGCCTACTTGCCCCTCTGCGTGATCGTATCGCCAAGGGTTTGCCTTCGCCGATGATTGCTACGGCGGTGGCCGCCTGGATGCATTTCGTAGCGAAGACCGCCCACACGTCCGATGCCGTGCTCAACGATCCGATGGCCGCCGAGATCCTGATGCAGGCCCGGCTCAGCAACGAAGCTACCGAAATCGTTGGTAACCTGCTGGCCATCGAAAAAATCTTCGGCACGGACTTGCCGGCCCATGCCGGCTTCCGCGACGCTCTCATCGGCAAGTTCATCGAACTGGCCAACAATCCATCCGTTACTACAGCAACACAAATATCGATAGGAAATTAAATGGAACCTCAAGCAGACATCGCACTGATCGGACTGGCCGTCATGGGTCAGAATCTGATCCTTAACATGGATGACCACGGCTTTACCGTCGTCGCCTACAACCGGTCTACCGAGAAGGTCGATCAATTCCTGGCCAACGAGGCCAAGGGAACCAAAGTCCTCGGGGCGCATTCCATCGCGGAAATGGTCTCCAAGCTGAAAAGCCCGCGTCGCGTGATGATGCTGGTCAAGGCCGGCAAACCGGTCGATGACTTCATCGAACAGCTGATCCCCCATCTTGAACCCGGCGACATCATCATTGATGGCGGCAACTCGCTCTTCGACGACACCAACCGCCGCCAGAAATACGTTGAAAGCAAAGGTCTGCTTTACATCGGTACCGGCGTCAGCGGCGGCGAAGAGGGCGCCCGCAACGGCCCGAGCATCATGCCCGGTGGTTCCCCTGCCGCCTGGCCGCATGTGAAGGAGATCTTCCAGGCCGTATCCGCGAAGGTTGAGGACGGTACGCCCTGTTGTGAATGGGTCGGGGAAATGGGTGCCGGCCATTACGTGAAGATGGTGCATAACGGCATCGAATACGGTGACATGCAACTCATCTGCGAAGCCTACAACATCATGAAGACCGGTCTCGGCATGAGCGCCGACGAAATGCATGAAGTCTTTGCCGAATGGAACGAAGGCGATCTCGACAGCTACCTGATCGAAATTTCGCGTGACATTCTGGCCAAGAAGGACGACGACGGCACGCCGCTGGTCGACAAGATTCTCGATACTGCCGGCCAGAAGGGCACCGGCAAATGGACGGTCATCAACTCCCAGGATCTGGGCATTCCGATCACCCTGATGGCCGAAGCGGTCTATGCGCGCTGCGTGTCGGCGTTGAAGGACGAACGTGTGCTGGCCTCGGCAAAGCTCCATGGCCCGAGCCCGGCGCTTGCCGATATCGCTGCCGATCCGGAGAAGAAAATAGCCTTCATCGTTGACATCAGGAACGCGCTCTACGCCTCCAAGATCGTCAGTTATGCCCAGGGTTACATGCTCATGCGCGCGGCGGCCAAGGACTATGGCTGGAATCTCAACTACGGCGGCATCGCCCTCATGTGGCGCGGGGGCTGCATCATCCGTTCGCGCTTCCTCGGCAAGATCAAGGACGCCTTCGATACGAACCCGGCGCTGACCAATCTGCTGCTGGATGACTACTTCACCGGCGAAATCGGCAAGGCGCAGGCCGGCTGGCGCAACATTGTGGCGACCGCCGCCATGAAAGGCATTCCGGTTCCGGCGTTCAGCACCGCGCTGGCTTTCTTCGACCAGTACCGCAGTGCCGTGCTGCCAGCGAATCTGCTGCAGGCGCAGCGTGACTACTTCGGCGCGCACACCTACGAGCGCATCGACCAGCCGCGCGGCAAGTTCTCGCACACCAACTGGACGGGCAAGGGCGGCACGACGGCGTCAAGCACCTATAACGTCTAGTTGTCAATCAACGAAAAGTGCGAACCACCAAGTCACCAAGTTCACCAAGAAGGCACCAGGTCAAGACTCGGTGTTCTTGGTGTGGCTTTGTGTCCTTGGTGCCTTGGTGGTGAAGCCTTTTCCTTTGCAACTCAGTCCAGACGTCCGGTTTTCCTGAACTTCGAGATCCGGGAGTTTTCCAGATTGATCGCCTCGTTGGCAATAACGCCGGGGAACTTGTTCTCGACAAAGACTCGGCACATGTCATCGACCATGGTTTCTCCCATGCCGCGCAGAGATACGACCGAGTACCCGCCCAGATGCGGTGTAACGATGACATTTTTTGTTGCAAGGAGAATGTGATCACCGCCGATGGGCTCGCCTTCAACCACATCCGTCGCATAGCCCCCGATCTTTCCCGATTCAAGCGCGTTGATCAGATCGCCCTGGTTGAAAATTTCACCACGGCAGGTGTTGACAAGAAAGGTCCAGTCGTTCATCGCAGCGAGCTGTTTTGCGCAGAACATGCGTGAGGTTTCGCTGGTCAGCGGGCAATGCAGGGAGATGATGCTGCTCTTCGCCAGCAACTCGTCGAACTCCACCTTGGTGGCGTGGCGCGCCTTGATTTCCTCGGCGCTGACGTAGGGATCGTAGGCAATCACATTGGCCTGGAAACCCAGGGTCAGGATTCGCGCGACGGTTTTCCCGATGGCGCCGATGCCCACCAGCCCGATGGTTGCTCCCTTGAAATCAACGCCCAGCGAAATCTTCGCTCGTTTGGCCCACTCGCCGGCCTTGACGATTGAACAACCTTCGACGATTCGTCTCACCGACGCATTCATCAGGCCGACAGCCATCTGCGCAACGGATTCACGCTCGACTTCCGGGCCAACCTTCGAGACGGCAATGCCCAGTTCAGCGCAGGTAATCAGATCGACGTTGTCGCAGCCGACACCGTGGCGTGCCAATAACTGAAGCTTCGGCAAGCCGAGAAGCACTTCCCGCGTATAAACCGGCGTTACGCTGGCAATGATTCCGTCGGCCATGTGCAACTTCTCATGGAAAACGGAGGCGGGAGCATCGTTGGGGATGTCTACCCGGACCAGGTCGGCAAACTCTTCCAGCTTTCTAAGGTGTTCCGGATACGAAATTCCGAACGAGCTTGAATTCACAATTGCGATTACGAGTTTCTTGCTACTCATCATTCTCTCCTGTTGATGCGAATACTGCCTTATTGCCGTTCTCTCACGAGAGGCAAGGATTTGGATGCCGGTATCGTGTCCGGCGCTTTTAGCGAAGGTAATCCCTGGCGTGCCATGAGCGGCTCGCGCAGAGACTCGCGAACGGCAAAATAGCGACCGGCGACCTCCTGGTGGATGGCGACATTGGCCGTTATCGGCTCGATGATTCTTGCCCCATTCATGATTTTTCGGGAATGCTCCAGCAAAGCCGGACTTTCTCCGTACCTGGCAAGGCTGGCCGCGCCGATGATGCCCATTTCCGGGTTCTGTGTCAGGCAGATCGGCAAATTCAGGGTGTCCGCCATGATCTGCATCCACTGAAGATTGGCCGTTCCACCGCCGCCCAGGCGGAATTCCTTGATCCGGCTATCGGGATCAAGTCGTTGTTTCAGCAGCAGGAATGAAAACGCGACCCCTTCGAGAAATGATCTGGCCAGGTCGTCACGGGTTGATGCAATGCCCAGGCCAATGACTACACCGGTACCGATGTTGCCGATGGCCTTGTCCCGCTCTCCGGTGAAATAGGGGAAGGTCATTACGCCGTTGGAGCCGGGTGACGACAATTCCTTTCCGCGCAGATAATTCAGGTCGAGTCCCAATACATTCAGTAGAAAATTGGTGGCGATCGTACAGTTGTTGATGCCGGAGCCGGTGAGGAAGAGACCGGGTTTCAACAGGCAGCTTTGGATCAGGCCACCCTCCAGATCCTCAATCGGCGTCGCCGTCGGTACTCTGAACATCCCCGAGGTACCGAAGTTTCCAACGGCGATATCGGGTTCGAATCCGGTCAGGGCCGCTGCTAGCGCGGCTCCATCATAAAGCCCGGCAGAGATGCAGGTTCCCTTCTTCAGGCCAAGCGTGCTGCAGATTGAGCTTTTCAGCTCGACCTTGTCTGCGAAACCGTTCAGGACGTTCGGAAACTGGGCCTTGCTGAATCCGGTAGACGCGATGATCTCCTCGTCCCAGTCTCCCGAGATGTTGAGGCAGCCCATCGAGTTTGCCGTACTGTAGTCGGTGAAGTACTTACCGGTCAGTATGTGCATCAGGAAGGATTTTGAATCCAGGACATGGGCGACCTTGTTCCTGATTTCTGGGTACTTGGCCGCAATGTAGTGCAGCCGATTAGCCGGATATTGAAAAATTGGCGGGCAACCGGTTCTCAAGTACATCTGGTCAATGTCGCCAATCGCCTCCAGGAATCGGGGGTGGTGTGATTGCGCCGTTGTGTCGACAAAGGTCGAAATCCCGGTCAGCGGCTCATCCTCGTTGTCCACCAGAACCAGCCCGAACTGGTAGGACGTCAGCGACAAGCCCTCGACGTCCTGGCCCTTGCTTCCAATGGCAAGCCGGCAGACATCGAGCAACGCGGCCTTGAGTTTGTGCGGATCATGCTCGGCGCGGCCGCTCGCATCACCCTCGATCCTCATGCTGGTGCTGATGGCGTCGCCGAGCAGTTGCCCCTGTTCATCAACGAGTGCCGCCTTGATATTGGTGGTCCCAACATCGATGGAAAGTATCAAGCCCATGGTCTTGCCCCAATAACACCTGGAAAGCTCGATTATGTTGGAAGCGCTCGTGTCGTTCCAATACTATTCGGCGTTGGCGCCATGCCTTTACGGTATGTTCTGCTGTTGCCAACCTATTTTCCCTGTTTGAAGGAGCCAAGTATGCCTCGCATCCCGTTTGACGAATTGAAAGCCGAATTCAGGCGCGTACTGATCAAGAAAGGTTGTGATGAAGCGACGGCCGACCTTTCCGCGCAATTGATCGCTGAAACCAGTTGCGACGGTGTCTACTCGCACGGTGCCAATCGCTTTCCGCGCGTGATCGAATACATCGACAAGGGTTATATCGATCTCAAGGCCACGCCGACCAAGGTCGAGGGTATGGGCGCCTTCGAGCGCTGGGACGGCCACCTGGGTCTGGGCAACGTGAATGCCCATCGCGCGATGGCTCGTGCAATCGAGATGGCAAAGGAATCTGGCATTGCCTGCGTGGCCTTGGGTAACACCAACCACTGGCTGCGCGGCGGCAGTTATGGCTGGCAGGCCGCCGATGCCGGTTGCGTGGGCATCTGCTGGACCAATACGCTGCCCAACATGCCAGCCTGGGGCGCGCGTGACCGGCGTATCGGCAACAACCCGTTCATCATGGCGATCCCGCGCGCCGAAGGTCACGTCGTGGTCGATATGGCGATGGCGCAGTATTCGTACGGCCAGATGGAATCAACGGCGATGCGCGGCGACCTCTTGCCGTTGCCGGGTGGATATGACGGGCAGGGTGCGCTGTCCTGCGATCCAGAGGAGATTACCCGTACCGGGCGCGTATTGCCGATCGGTTACTGGAAGGGCTCTTCGTTGTCGATTGCTCTGGATCTCGTTGCCACCGTTCTGACCGGCGGACGCTCAACGCTGCGCATCGGCGAACTGGCCGGCAATGAATACGGGCTTTCGCAGGTGTTCATTGCGATTGATGCCACGAGCATTGCCGGCGAGGCCTTTGTCGCGACCACTGTCAATGAGGTGCTGGATAACTTGCACGCATCCGAACAGGTCGATCCTGAGCAGCCAGTGCTCTATCCCGGCGAGAAGTCTCTGGCCAATCGCAAGGCCAATCTTGAACACGGAATTCCGGTTGCCGATGAGGTATGGGCAAAGATAAAAGCGCTCTGAAATTTAAAAAATGAAATGCTGTTCCATATTTGAGAATTTCTTGGGATAATAGGTCAATATTGGAAGTGAGTCCCCGACTCGGGTTCTGTTTTTACCTATTGATTTTTGGAGATTGAGCGATGGCAGCTAAAGACCGCATGGCCGTATTGAACGCAATTTACGAGCAGAGCGTGATCCCGGTGTTCTATCACCCGGATGTTGACGTGTGCAAACAGGTTATCCAGGCCTGTGCCAATGCTGGCGCCAAATGCGTCGAGTTCACCAATCGTGGCGATTTCGCTGCGCACGTTTTCCAGGAAGTGACCTACCACTTCGCCAAAGCTGATCCCTCGGTGATCATGGGTGTCGGCTCTATCGTCGACGCACCGACCGCTGGAATCTACATCGCCAACGGCGCCAAATTCGTTGTCAGCCCGCTGACCAGCGTTGAAACCGCCAAACTGTGCAACCGGCGTGGCATCCCCTACAGCCCTGGTTGCGGCACTGCCACGGAAATTGGCGACGCGCAGGAACTCGGCTGCGAAATCATCAAGGTCTTTCCTGGCTCCACCGTCGGTGGTCCGGAATTTGTCAAAAACGTCATGGGGCCCATGCCGTGGACGCGCCCGGCGGCGTCGAGCCGACCGAAGAATCACTGCGTAAATGGTTCGGCGCCGGCATCGTCGCCTGCGGCATCGGCTCCAACATGATCACCAAAAAGTTGCTGGACGCTGGCGACTACAAAGGCATCGAAGCCAACGTGCGCAAGGTGCTCGAACTGGTCAAGACCATCAAGGCCGAGTTGTCGGAAGTCGCCGGCAAGTGAAAACGTAAACGTCCACCGCAAAGGCGCAAAGAACAACAGGATTACGCAAAATGGCAAAGCATTTCTGGTCAGGTTTTCTTTGCGTTCCCTTTGCTCCTTTGTGCCTTCGCGGTGGATTCTGAAAACTGCAAAGGAATCCATCATGAGCGAATTGATCATCAAACCCGCCTCGGAAACGAAGTGGGACTGTGTCTCCTTCGGCGAAGTCATGCTCCGCTTCGACCCCGGCTTTGGCCGTGTGCGCAATGCCCGCAACTTTCAGGTCTGGGAAGGCGGCGGCGAATACAACGTCGCTCGCGCCATGCGCAAATGCTGGGGCAAGCGCGCTGCCGTCGTCACCGCATTACCCAAGAACGACCTCGGCTGGCTGGTCGAAGACTTCATCATGCAAGGCGGCGTCGACATGAGCCACGTCATCTGGCGCGACTTTGACGGCCTCGGCAAGAACACCCGCGTCGGCCTCAACTTCACCGAGAAGGGCTTCGGCATCCGTCCGGCGCTTGGCTGCTCCGACCGTGGCCACACCGCCGCCTCGCAGATTCGTCCCGGCGAAGTGAACTGGGAGAAGCTCTTCGGCGAAGAAGGCGTACGCTGGTTCCAGACCGGCGGCATCTTCGCCGCACTGGCCTCCAACACCGCCGAAGCCGTCATCGAAGCGGTGGAAGCCGCCAAGAAGTACGGAACCGTCGTTGCCTACGACCTCAACTACCGCGCGTCACTGTGGAAGAGCCAGGGCGGCAAGGAAGGCGCGCAGAAGATCAACCGCGAAATCGCCAGACACGTCGATGTGATGATCGGCAACGAAGAAGACTTCACCGCCTGCCTTGGGTTTGAAGTCGAAGGCGCCGACGAGCACCTGACGAACATCGAGACCGACAGCTTCAAGAAAATGATCCAGACTGCCGTCGCCGAATTCCCCAACTTCAAGGTCGCGGCCACGACGCTGCGCAAGGCCACCACGGCCACGCTCAACGACTGGGCGGCGCTGCTCTATTACCAGGGCGAACTGTATCAATCGATGAAGCGCGAAAACCTTGAAATTTATGACCGCGTTGGCGGCGGTGACGGTTTCGCATCAGGGTTGGCCTACGGCTTCCTCGAAGACAAGGGTCCGCAGGCGGCGGTTGAATACGGTGCGGCGCACGGCGCTCTGGCCATGACTACCCCGGGCGATACCTCGATGGTACGCGTCGAGGAAGTTGAGGCGGCGATGAAGGGAAAGGGCGCTCGCGTTATTCGTTAGGCTGCAAGCCGCATCAAACGGCGATCTGCAAAACAAATGCCGCGAGAACCGCTATTCATGGGGTTCTCGCGGCATTGTCTTTGGAGAGTCTCTTGTCTGTTGGCTTTCCGGGCAGGGCTTCAGTGATTATTCTGGAGCCCGCCTTGAATCAACCACCCAGACGCGAGATGAAGTAGCCGGCACAAACCGCCGTGCCAATCACGCCGGCCACGTTCGGACCCATGGCGTGCATCAGCAGGAAGTTGTGCTTGTCGTACTCGGCACCAACCACCTGCGAAACGCGCGCTGCCATCGGCACCGCCGAGACACCTG
>JAIFNM010000266.1 GCA_020047725.1 Betaproteobacteria bacterium | reverse complement strand
CTGCGCCGCACTCAGGACTTTCCTCACAGGCAATTTAGGGGCCCTGAATCCAATTGCTGTCGCCGCTAACAGCGCGGTAAATAACACGTCCAGCAAGACCTTATCCATTTTGCACGTCTTCCTCGATTCATGAAACTACCGCTGCCTATCCAGTAACTCTGAAGGTAGTATGCAAGCCGTGTGTAACAAGGGTTCACACTATTTGGAGAAAGTTGTAAAAAAATGTTTCAGCAGACCGGGCCGCTTGACGTACTCACAGCACCGATTTCAAACGATCCTTCTGTAAGTTCTCCGCAGGCTATCAGATGACCGAAGGAGACACCAAGCATGTCGGCGACTCCACCGATGGTCATGTTCATGCGGATATAGTCACGATTGAGTTCACCAAGGTAGGCAAGGTAGTCGTCGCCATTGGCCAGGACCTTTTCCAGGAGTTGTCCATCCCGCTTGACTCGAACCAGGCCTTCAATACCGGCGCGGTGCAGCGTGGTGGTGTCTTCGACGGTCTGCATCAGGCGCGCCAGCATGGAGAATGATGCCATTTCAACATTGCCGTGCTTTAGCATCGCATTGCGAAAGGCAGGCACAGCCTCGTCAAAAACGCATGGGAAGCCGTTGATGGACTCCAGGACAATTCCGCCTGCGTTGTACCTTTTTCTTGCCTGTTGACCATTTGTCGATTGATCGTCGCCGGCCTTGAAAAAACTGGCGCTCAGGGCCGAAAGCGTTGCACGAATGGCCTGTTCTTCGGACGATGCAGCGTGCCAGCGGGCAATGAGCAGCATTCCGCTGAGAAAGATGAAACCCTTGTGAGTATTGGTTCCCAGACGGTCCAGCAAGCGCTGCTCGGCACACATGCCGATCACCTTCTGGCAAGAAAAGGGCTCACCATTGGCCAGCGAATTGACAATTTCGAACAAATAATCGGAAACATACCCGATGGAGCATTCCATGATTGGAAAAGAGAGATCCGGATGTGAGCCGTTGTCTGCGCGGTCGACAAGCCCGGGTTTGGGCGTTAGGTAAAGCTCCATGGTCGCCCCCTTTACCAAGGAGGAGGCCAACGCCTCAAGCTCTGAAATGCGCGAGCAACTCATGTGCCTTGCCGATCACTTCATTAACAGAATGGCGCCTGGAGCGAATGCACTCAACTGCCGACTGATCGCAGACCAGGCAGGTCCGTCGGGGCAAGTCGAGGCGGGCCCGGTCGATCTGGATGCCAGATGCGGAATATACATCGAGATCGATCAAACGCGCCGCAGGGCGGGACGTTTCAAGGGCGATACAGCGGCTTTTAGCGGAAACGGGGTCCATGTCGAGCCCCATGATCGCGCACGGGCCGAGAGCATCCCAAATGACCGGAGGTGTCACCAAATCGGGGAAGCAGCCGCTCAACTCGCCAAGCATCCAGAAAAAAATCGCCGCCGAACCCGGAGGCGATTTTTCTGCGCCTGGAATATTTAGCGACAGGATAAGAGTCGCTGAATACCCTTCGCTCAAAACCTGAGCAAGGGCATCCTGCCTGCTGTCCCTGGCATCCAGGAAGCTACGGACGGACTTGTCTGACAACGTCAATGATTGAACCGTCACGGTATTCGATCAGACCAACCACTTTGTCCTCAAACTCGATAGGCTTTGGAATACCTGTGATGGCGTAAACTTCGTCGCGTAACTGACGGATATCCTTGACCGGGGCACGCATCTTGATCAGGGCCTCTTTAAGTTCAGGCAGATTGTCATTGACGGCAATGCCACGCTCGGTGACGATCACGCCCACAGTTTCACCTGGCGTGGTGATGGTCGTGACCTCATCGCGAACGATAGGCAAACGACCTCGGATGGACGGGGCAACGACGATCGATACCTTGGCGCCAGCAGCCACATCGCAGTGTCCCCCAGTGTTGTGCAACAGGTAGCCCATCGACTCGGTATTGACGTTGACGTTGAAGTTTACATCAACTTCCGTCGCGCTCAGGATCGCACAATCAAGGCGATTGACGACTGAACCACAGTTGAATGGATTGGCGTAGGTGCCCGCCGTCATTTCCTGGTGCCGCTGGTTACGGCCGATAGATTCCACCGCCTTCAGGTCAAAGCACTGCACGTCGAACAAGGCTTCAAACAATCCTTCTTCGAGCATTTCAACGAAATAGCCAGTAATACCGCCACAGCCAAAACTTCCCTTGACTTTGCCCTTGCGCATCATGTTGCGCACATGCTCGGCAACCGACAATGAAATACCACCCGTGCCGGTCTGGAAGGAGAACCCGTCCTTGACGTAGCCTGAAGCCTCAATGACCATGGCCGCATATTTTGCGATCTGGAGGCCAATCGGGTCGGTCGTAACACGTGTGGTTGAAGACACAATCTTTTTTGGATCGCCAAGGCTCGGCACTTGCGCAACGAAGTCAACCACCGACTGCGGAATACCCACAGGCACAGCCGGGAAAGGCACCAGATTATCTGTTACGGCAACGACCTTGTGTGCATGCTGTGCATCGACCTGCGCATAACCCAGGCTGCCGCAAGCCGACGGACCGTAGTAACCATTGAAATTTCCGTACTCATCGCAACAGGGTGCAGCTAGGAAGGCCACGTCAACCGCAACTTCGCCGGTAATCAGTGAACGCGCGCGCCCACCGTGGGAACGAACGATAACTGGACAATCCAGTTCCCCCTTTGAAATCAATTCACCAATCAGGCCATTGACGCCACATTCCAGTCCGGTGATCACGCCTTTGCGGATATAGGGGATAAGTTCAGCATGAACAATGTGCACGGAACTCGACGCAATCTTGATATCACGGATACCGAGCGCATCAATTTCCTTGATCAGATCGTTCAGCAGACGGTCGCCATTTCTCAGGCTGTGGTGCGTCGAGATAGTCATACCGTCCTTGAGTCCGGATGCAATGATCGCTTCTCTCAAACCACCAACCAGTTTGCTGCCATTGTGACTTATCCGCCGGATCGCCCGGGTGGAACGCTCAGCATGCGGTTGCAGCGACCACGGATCACGGTAGGGAATCTGATTTTTCCCGGCAAATATCTCTGGTATCTCGCGGCCCAGGCTATTCAGTGCCATTGATATCCTCCTCATTGATAACAACATCCACCATGCCATGGGCACGGGCAGTATTCAGAACTCGCGCGGCACGAACGACCACCGGCCGATCAATCATCTTGCCTTTCAGGGAGATAACCCCGGTACCCATTTCGCGGGCGCGTTTGATGGCTTCGATCACTTCAAGGGCGTAATCGACTTCTTCCTGCTTCGGCGCGAAAACATCGTGAATTATGTCGATCTGGCGCGGATTGATCATGCACTTGCCAGTAAAACCAAGTTTCTTGATTAGTTCGGTTTCCTTACGCAGCGACTCCATATCGTTCACGTCGGCAAAAATCGAATCAATCGCCTGTATGCCGGCTGCTTTTGCACCCCAAAGCACGTTCATGCGCGCATTGAACAGTTCCTCGCCCGTCTTGGTACGATTGATCTCCATCGTCGCGGTATAGTCTTCCGCACCAAAAGCCAGACCGATCAGGCGTTCAGAAGCAAGGGCTGTCTTGGCGGCATTGAGCACGCCTTGAGCGGTTTCAATCGAAGGAAGAATCCGGAAATAACCCACCTCCAGACCGAGCTCTTCTTCATATTCGGTAAGCAAGGTGTCGAGACGTTCAACAATTTCAGGCGAATCAGCTTTCGGCAAACGAATGCCATTTGGGAGCGCCGGAAGAACGGCTTTCAAGTCATCCAATGCCCATTTGGTATCCAGTCCATTGATGCGAACCAGGATTTCCTTGTTACGATCCTTATAGTTCTCAAGATAACGCCGCACCAATATACGCGCCGCGTCTTTTTCACTCAGCGGAACGGCGTCTTCCAGATCGATTTGTACCGCATCGCACTGAAAAAGTGGAATGTTCTGCAGCATGGACGGCATGTTCCCCGGAACATAAAGCAAGGACCGGCGCAATTTATAATCGGCCATCGCTCACTCCTCGGCAAAGAAAATGGTTGGAGTGCCGCCTGACTTGGAGAGGTGCCGTTCGATACCGTCAACGATCAGCTCCACCAGAACGATCTCGCAGGTAGCAAACACTTCGGCGTCGAACATGTGCCCTCCCACTACGTCTCCTGACGCTTTTGAGGCCATGATGTGCAAGTGGCAGTCGAGTTCGTTGTTTTCGTTGGGGACGACATTGCCGGTCAGGCCAAGCAGTTCCAATGGTCCTTCAATTTCGTGATCAATCAGGCGTGCCGACGTGATAGGGAGTTTGGCACCGCTCTTGATGTCTTTCAAACGAACGTTCTTGACCGATCCAATCGCTGAAAGAATGACTGCCGATTGAATCCGTTCCTTGTTGATCAGTTCCGAAATACGACCGACCAGACTTTCACCAGGTACGATCTTCACCAGGAAACGACGCCCCTGTTTGTATTCCTTGTACCAAAGTCCCTTGTTTTCCATTATTTACCCCCTGCCCGCTGCAGCGCGGCTTCAAGACGTGCTTCTATGGCGTAGTCCAGCGCGCCACGATCATTGATGCTGATTCGTCCGGATTTCGTATCAAACTTGGCCAGAACCTCATCAATCTTGGCGCGAATCAGGTGCTCAAACTGCTTCTTGACCGTGGATTCGATTTCAACGATCAGGTCTTCTGCCGGTTCCACAACAACCATCAGATCACTGGACTGCATGGTGCCAGCCTGTCCCTTCTTCAAAATTTTCATGTACAGCCTCCAATAGCATATTGCGAATCTTCTGGCTTGAATCACTGGTAGTGATTCAAGCCAAAACCAGGCCACGACTACATCGAGTCGATAATCGCATTCAGGGTGGCACTTGGACGCATGGCCTGTGCTGTCTTCTCACGATTTGGACGATAGTAGCCGCCAAGATCAACCGGCTTGCCTTGAGCGCCAATCAATTCAGCGTTGATCTTTGCCTCGTTCTCTTGCATCTGCTTGGCGACTTTGGCAAACCGGGCCTGCAACTCGGCATCTTTGGTTTGCGCAGCAAGTGCTTCTGCCCAGTACAGGGCGAGGTAGAAATGACTGCCGCGGTTGTCGATCTCACCCACGCGACGAGCCGGCGACTTGTTGTTATCCAGGAACTTGGCAATCGCCAGATCGAGAGCATCCGCCAGGACCTGTGCCTTCGGGTTCTTGAAGTTGGCGGCCAGATGCTCCAGCGAGGCACCCAGAGCCGAAAACTCACCGAGTGAATCCCAGCGCAGGTACCCTTCCTTGATAAACTGCTGAACGTGCTTCGGGGCCGAACCGCCCGCACCGGTTTCAAACAGGCCACCACCAGCCAGCAAAGGAACGACTGACAACATCTTGGCGCTGGTTCCGAGTTCGAGGATCGGGAACAGGTCGGTCAGGTAATCGCGCAGCACGTTACCCGTCACCGAAATAGTGTCCTTGCCTTGACGAATGCGCTCAAGGGAGAACTTCATGGCATCGTCCGGCGACAGAATCCGGATTTCAAGGCCGACCGTGTCATGATTCTTCAAATACTTCTCGACTTTGGCGATCACGTTTGCGTCATGAGCACGATTCTTGTCCAGCCAGAACACGGATGGGGCGCCGGTAGCCCGAGCGCGATTCACAGCCAGCTTGACCCAGTCCTGAATCGGGATATCACGCACACGTGACATGCGCCAGATATCGCCCTGTTCAACCTTGTGCTCCATCAGCAACTTGCCATCAGTATCAATAACACGGACTGTACCGTCAGCAGGAATGATGAATGTAGTCGGATGCGAGCCGTATTCTTCAGCCTTCTGGGCCATCAGGCCGACATTCGGAACCGAACCCATGGTAGCGGGATCGAACGCACCATTCTTCTTGCAATCCTCGACAATCGTCTTGTACATGGTCGAGTAGCAACGATCCGGAATGACGGCCTTGGTGTCCTGCAACTTGCCGTCTTTGTTCCACATCTTGCCGGAGTCACGAACAACATTCGGCATGGAGGCGTCGACAATGACGTCGCTCGGCACATGCAAGTTGGTAATACCCTTGTCTGAATCAACCATAGCTAGAGCCGGACGGCTGACGTAGACTGCCTGAATATCGGCCTCGATCTCGGCTTGTTTCGCTTCCGGCAGGCTCTTGATCTTGTTGTAAAGATCACCGATTCCCATATTCGGGTTGTATCCGATCTGCTTTAGGATCTCGCCGTGCTTCTGGAAAACGTCTTTATAGAAAACGGAAACGGCGTAGCCGAACATGACCGGATCGGACACCTTCATCATGGTCGCCTTCAGATGCAGAGAAAGCAGCAAGCCCTTCTGCTTGGCATCCTCAATCTGATCAGCGAAGAACTGGCATAAGGCGTTCTTGCTCATGAAGGTTCCATCAATGATCTCGCCCTTCAAGGCCTTCAGCTTGTCCTTTAACACCTTGGTGGAGCCATCGGTACCAACGAATTCGATCTTGAACTCGCCACCATTTTCCAGAACGAGCGATTTTTCATTGCCGAAAAAATCGCCACTTGTCATGTGTGCAACATGGGCCTTGGAGTCAACCGTCCAAGCGCCCAGCTTGTGCGGGTTTTTCGGTCTGAATTTCCCTCACGAAGAACCGGGTTAACGGCTGAACCCAGGACTTTGGCGTAGCGCGTCTGGATTTCCTTTTCGGAATCGTCTTTAGGTTGTTCCGGGTAATCCGGCAGGTTATAACCCCTGCCCTGCAGCTCCTTGATCGCTTCTTTCAATTGCGGGACCGATGCGCTGACGTTCGGCAGCTTGATGATATTCGCCTCGGGTAGAAGTGTCAGATCACCCAACTGCGCCAGACAGTCTGGGACCTTCTGAGCCTCCGCCATGCGATCCGCGAAGTTCGCGATGATTCTGCCTGCGAGGGAAATATCCCGAGTCTCGACCTCTACCCCGGTTCCCTTGGCAAACGCTTGAACAATCGGCAGCAACGAGTAGGTTGCCAGAGCAGGTGCTTCATCGATTTCCGTCCAATAGATCTTGGAAGTCTGCGTGGTCATATTTTCATTTCTCCGAGTTTTAAAAATAGTAGTCAAAAATACTGTCGAATCCGAGCAAAAACCGTCTTTAGCCTAGATCACAGCCACCAACCGGACTGTATTAACTTGATTCGAAAAAATCAATGCCGACGACCAGAAATCGATTGGCGTTCTGATGTTAAAGCTTATTTTTACTGGGTTTTGATGTACCCGCAAACGATGTATCTTCACAAGATAGTGCGATTCAGGAATAAACCCACCAGTAGAGAACAACTATCGAGGTTGCTTTCCTATGTCCCTTGGAGAGGTTTTCGTTTGCCACATCACAATAGCCGGCGATGGCAGCTTTCAGTTGACCCAAGCAGGTCACTCACAACAAATGCTGGAATTGAGTAGTCGAACTCCAATGCAGGGGGAGGCTGATTTTACATCCTCTCCCGAAAAGTCTGCTTTCCGGTTACGATTCGCTCATGGCCGAACGAAAAATTCTCGTCGTTGACGACGACAAAAGACTGCGCGAACTCCTGCAACGCTACCTTGGCGAGCAGGGTTTTTTTGTCAGGACGGCGGAAAATGCAGAAGCGATGGATAAGTCGCTAACGCGCGACACCTTCGATTTAATCATCCTCGACCTCATGTTGCCCGGCGAGGATGGGCTTTCGATCTGCCGCCGCCTTCGCTCCAACGAGCCACAGCAGGCCATCATCATGCTGACAGCCAAGGGCGACGAAATTGACCGCATTGTCGGCCTCGAAATGGGTGCTGATGATTATCTACCCAAGCCATTCAATCCGCGAGAACTCGTTGCCCGCATTCAGGCCGTTTTGCGGCGACGTACACCGCTCGTGCCGGGTGCACCCACCGGCGAGGACAAAACCATCACTTTCAGCGATGTCGAGGTCGATCTAGCCACACGCACGCTGAAACGAAATGGAGAGGCTCTTCCGCTGACTACCG
>JAIFNM010000072.1 GCA_020047725.1 Betaproteobacteria bacterium | reverse complement strand
GCGACTTCGTCGAGACGCGCCACAACGAGAAGATAGGAATCATCAAGGACATGGCTGCGGCAGCCGTTGGCATTTCAATACTGCTATGGGCGGTCGTTCTGGCCGTCGAGGTCAGTCGGCTATGGGGAAGGCTGTAAGAACAACCTGAACGCTTCATGTTCGACGATAAGTCGCCCACCAGTGCAGTGGTTGCAGCCCGTTACCGGCTGAGGTCAGCGTGAATTTCCTTCCATTATGCTCAAAGGCCGGAAATTCAATCGCGTCGGCAAGTTGGCCAATATGAATCGAAATAGACCGCTGGGTCAGGTGTCACTCCCCGGCAGCCCTTGTGAAATTGCGCAAGCGCATAAAAGCGGTGAAGGTCTTCAGTTGTTGTCTGTTCAAGCTTGCCATCGTTATCTTCCAGCTTTGAGTTGCGCCAGAAAGCAAAGTTGTTAAAGCGCGCCGCCACGTCCTCAACTTCAACCAGCGACTCCTGCAGGGTATGACTGTAACGAACTCGTACGTCAATACACGTCAAGCATCAGTGGGAATCATACCTTCACAACAAGGGGCGGAGGTGCCGTAGTGCTTCGAACGATGAGATTTGTGTCAACCGTGCTTTGCGACCTCAGGTCACCCGAATTTCCCCTATTCCGGGGGGATGCAAGCATCCCCAGGAGCAGCTTCATTGAAAGCTTGCCAAGTTCGTATCCCGGAATCTCTATCGTGGTGAGATGGGGCCTGATATCTTTCCCCAAATCAATATTGTCGACGCCAATGACTGTCAGGTCACGTGGAATTGTCATGCCGATATCTTGCGCTTCTTGAATGATGCCGATTGCAGTCATGTCATTTACCGCGAAGACGGCGGTTGGATTTTTTGAAGAAGAAAGAATCGTGTGCAATGCGGCTCGGCCACCATCAATCCTGAAGTTTCCATTGCAGATGAGAATATCCTCTGTCCCAATCTTGTTTTCACCAAGAATTCCTAAGAACAGATCTCTTCGGACGCTGGCTGTAGAGATGCCCGAGTCCTCGCCGACAAAAGCGAAGCGCTTGTGACCAAGTAACAGAAGATGCGTCACCATCTGTCGGATACCTGGCTCAAAATCAATGATCACTTTCCCGATTTTGGTCGTACTCTCACCGTTGTAATCGACAATGACGGCTTCAAGATTATTCGCTTCAACCTCTTTGATAATGAATTGATCGAGGCGGCTCGACATGAGAATGACCCCGTCCACTTTCCGCGAAATCATGGATCGAATGAAACTAAGAGAGCGACCAACGTCGTAATTTGCATTAAAGAGGAAAATGGTATTTGCGTTGGCGAGCGCCACCTCTTCAACGCCAAGAATTACATTGTGGTAGAACGGATTCCCGACGTCCGAAATTAGAAGTCCTATGGTGTTTGTCTTGTTTCCGGCCAGACTGCGCGCAATGGAATTGGGGCTAAATTTTAGCTGCCCTATGGCTTGGAGAACTCGGTCACGAGTTGCCGCTTCAACAAACCGTGAGTTGTTGATCACATGCGAGACGGTTGTCTTGGATACACCGGCGACCTTGGCCACGTCGATGATTGTTGGCTTCTTTGGCGAGCTTACCGTCACGTCTTCGTTCCTTTTGGATACTAGAATGAAGGAAAAGAGGCGAACGATGGTTCTACGAACCGCCGTTTAGAGCCGAAGCCCCGTTGATGCAAAACGCCACTTTCCCTCCGCACGGAGGTTACCTCACCTTCGAGCTCTTCGGAAGGTACTGAATACAAGTTTGGCGTGGTTACGGGTGACCGGCGACCACGCCTCTTGAGTTAGCGTCCTTCCAACAGAGGATACAGCTTACTGATTCGTGTACTACATTCGAGCATCGCGCGGCCAGAGTGGTAGATGGCCTTCCATGGATTTCCCATGTCACCAGAAATGACGCTCCCTTTCCTGTCAAGGAGCTGCCGCCATTCACCAACGTCATGGTTGATAAATTTTGACTTGGCAAAAGTCCACACGTTGAGGAAAGCCTCCGCATAGCGCTCGTCGTTGAAGTGCTCAAACGCATCGAGAAACCCGACCATGGACTCGCAGTTCTGCCACCATTCTTTGTCCGTGACCAGAGCTGGACCGTCGTGTGGCCCGTCCCGGTAGACGCCACCGAGCTCCTTGTCCAGTCCATATTTGAGAGTATGTTCAGCTAACTTTTTTCCAATACTATCGTAATAGTCCGTAGGTTTTCCGAGCACCTCACCAGCGCGATTTAGCAGCCAGAGTAACTCAATGTTATGCCCGTACGAAGTAGTATCCATCGGCACGCCGACGGTCTGTCCCGTCTTCCTTTCGGCATTCCAGGTTCGCTTGATGTTGATCGCGGGGATCGGGTTGAAGCGGACATCGAATTGGTTCAACCCGCAGCCGCTATTTTTTGCAATCATGCGATCAAGTATGATGTTGGTAACTTCCTCAAGCTTACGTGCGTGTATCTCTTTTCGCGAACAAAGATACAGGACGGTGAAGGCCTCCATCAGGTGCATGTGGATATCAAGCGATTTGCGGTCACCCGCCGCCAGACCATTCCCTGAGATACTCCAGTCACTCTCGAGATTCTCGAAATACCCGCCGTTGTAGGTATCAACCGCGAAAGTCTGGAGCAAGTCAAAGATATGCTCGGCAAATTTTAGGCCTCGGGGGTCCCCTGTCGCTAATGAATATTCCGATAGCGCATAAATCGCGAAACTCTGGCCATAGACAAGTTTTCCAGTGTCGAGCGCGCTCCCATCACGCGCGACCGACCAGTAGATACCTCCGTTTGTCGCGTCCCAGAAGTGCTTCAGAAAGAAATCCACGCCCTGTTTTGCTGCTTCCCTTAAACGAGCGTCCTCAGGAAACGCACGACAAAAATTTGAAAAGCCCCAGATCATGCGAGTCTGGGTCACGACGTACTTGTCGGTATGGTCGCTTAGGATGCCTTGCTCGTTGAATCCAGTCAGATAGCCACCGTAAACGCGGTCAATCCCGTTTTCCAACCAGAACCTGATAATTCCATTTTGAAGATGCTGACTGATCTCTGCACCAGCTGCAACCATCCTTTTCTCTAACGCCTCACTCATATCTGCTCCTTTCCTCAACGCGATTGAATTGCTGACAAGCTGCTCTATGACGAAATTGGTAGTTTCGATGTGCGGCCCATCCTTGAAGAAAGAAGCCCTATGTTTCGGTCAAAACCGACAGCAATAATCAATACGAAGCAGCGCACAATCCATTGGTAGTACTCCACAAAACCAAGGATCATCATTCCATTCGAAAGGACGCCCATAATCAGGACACCAATGAGGACGCCACGGAGTTTCCCCTCGCCCCCGGACATGCTTACGCCACCGAGGACGACCCCTGTAATGACATCCATTTCAAATCCATTTCCAGAGTTCGGGACGGCGGTCATGATTCGGGACAAAAGGATTACACCAGCGAGACCTGAAAGAAGACCGTTGATGACATAGACAAGAAGCTTGACGTTTCCGACGTTTACCCCAGAGAGGCGAGCAGCTTCTTCATTCCCCCCAATACCGTAGACGTATTTGCCAAATGGCACCTTGTTCAGAAGGAAATACCCTACCCCGAACACTAGAATCATCACGACAACCGGGACTGGGATGAACGAAAGATAGCCCTGCCCAATGAACGCGAATTCGTCGGGAAACCCGTAGATCGGCATTCCCTCGGTAATTACATACGCAAGTCCGCGTGCGCCTGCCATCGTCGCCAACGTCGCGATGAAAGGCGGAATGTTCAATTTTGATATGAGAAAGCCATTAAGAAGACCAACGAGACCACCGACACCAACACCTAAAATTCCGGCGAAAACTGGGTTTAGTCCTGTTTGAGTGATCAGGTAGGCGGAGGTCACACCCGAAGCGGCAATAATTGATCCCACGGAAAGGTCGATGCCACCTGAAATCATCACCATGGTCATCCCTACCGCGACGATGCCGACAAGGGCCACCTGTCGCGAGATATTGATCAGGTTCTCCGTGGACGAGAACCCTCGGGCGACGAACGACAGGGTGAGCATCAAAAGTAGAAAGAAGACGATGATCCCATATTCCTTCATATCGATAGTTCTTGAATTGATCTTCATTCCTCTTCTCTCCATTCCATTGCGCGCGGCAAGTGTTTCTTTGACGCATGCTTCAAAATATTCTCTTGCGTAATCTCGTCACGCTTTAGCTCCCCCGATACCTGGCCGTCTTTCATCACAAGAATTCGATCCGACATACCAATCAACTCTTGCATGTCGGAGGAAACCATGATGATTCCTTTGCCGTTGCTCTTAAGCGTGTTCATCAACTCGTAGATCTCATACTTGGCCCCGACGTCAATACCGCGGGTTGGCTCGTCAAATAAATAGACCTGAGCGTTTGACTCCATCCATTTAGCGAGCACTACTTTCTGTTGGTTTCCACCGCTCAGGTACTTGACGAGTTGTTTGGGCCCGGGCGTCTTGATCGCCAGACGGACGATAGCCCCGCCCACGGCATCGCTAATCTGAGCCGCATTGAGCATCAAACCCTTCATGAATTTCTTCAAGGAAGAAAAAATGATATTGTCTTCAACAGACATTTTTAAGAGCAGCCCGTGCTGTTTTCTATCTTCGGGAATGAGCGCTACGCCACAACGGATGGCGTCAAAGGGACTCTTGATGCTGACATTTCGCGTCCCAAGATAAACCTCTCCAGAGAGAATGCGATCCGCCCCGAAGATTGCACGAAGCAACTCCGTCCGTCCTGAGCCGATTAGTCCTCCAATTCCGAGGATCTCCCCCTGGCGAAGTCGGAGAGAGACATCTTTTATTTTTGATGTACTCAATCGCTTGATTTGGAGGATGTTGGGTCCGAGAGGAAGATCGACGCGAGGGGGGTACTGGTTGCTCAGTTCTCGCCCGACCATTTCCTTGATAAGGCTCTCCTCGTTGGTATCGCCGATGTCGTGAGTAGCAATGTGGCGTCCGTCACGGAAAACCGTGATGCGGTCCGCGATTTGAAAGATCTCCTCCAGTCGATGGGAAATGTAGACAATGGATACGCCCGCCTCCTTGAGTTTCCCAACAAGCCGATAGAGCATTTTCACTTCATCGATGGAGAGTGGCGCTGTTGGCTCATCCATGATGAGGATTCGAACGTTTGAAGAAACCGCTTTGATGATTTCCACAATCTGCTGGTACGCCACGGTGATCTCAGCCATCTTCCTTGTTGAAGGAATATTGAGTTCAAACTCGAGGAGTAATCGATCAGCCTCGGCGATCATTCTTTTCCTGTCAAGAAGGCCGCCTCTCTTGTACTCCCTTCCAAAAAAGATGTTCTCGAAAATGGTCAACATCTGAATACTGTTGAGCTCTTGGTAAATCATCGAAATCCCAAGCGTTTTGGCTGACTGGATAGTCAAGCTCGAATGGCTTACGCCGTCGATCAGTATCTTCCCGCTTTCAGGGCTGTTCATTCCCGTCAGGACTTTCATCAGCGTCGATTTTCCTGCCCCGTTCTCTCCGACCAAGGCGTGAACTTCGCCTTGCCGGAGGCTGAAGCTGACATCGTCCAGTGCGACAACCCCAGGGAAACGTTTTGTAATGCCTTGAAGCACTAAAATTTCATTACGCATTGAAGCTCCGATCGAAAACCGTCCGTGACCACAATATTAGCCGTGGTCACGGAGTGGTCTTTACAGCACTTTTCCGTCCGCCTTATTTTTTGAAGTAGTCGCCGACGTTGTCGAAGGTCACTGCCTTGGCCGGGACGACGTAGGGCTTCGCGAACTTTTCGCCCGCAAGTATCCGTTTGCCCAGATCGGCTAGGATTTCGCCATTGTGGAAGGGCGTGATATCTACGGTTACCCGGTAAGCTCCATTGCTGGTCTTGGATTTCTGGATTGTATCCAGCGCCTGAGACACCGCATTGACACCCCCAAAAGCCATCTTCGACATATCCAAGTTGGCTGATTTTGCAACCTGATAGGAAGCCATCATGCTATCGTCGTTACAGCTCATCAGAATGTTTATGTCGCGATTGGACTGGAGCAGAGCTTCCATGTTCTTGATGCCGTCTTCGGGCACCATGCCAGGCATGTCAGGAAGGAACTCGACGTTGCTGTAGTATTTTGTCAATCCGTCCTTCATTCCCTGGACCCTAACGAGGGTACTCGGATCTTGAATTGTTCGGTACGCAACCGCCTTGATCTTGCCTGTCAGGTTTGCCTTCGCCCACTTTCCCATCGATTCGCCTAAGGCTCTGCCCATGTCCGCTTCGTCCGGTCCGACATGGAGGACGATTCCGGGAACGTTCTCCATGTAGGTCGACTGAGTCACGACGGGGATTCCCTTATCCTTGGCCTTCTTTATGACGGAAACCAGGGAGTTCTTGTCAAGAGCTGACACGTAGATGATGTCGACCTTCTGTGCTATGTAGTTCTCGATTGCTGAAACCTGTTTCTGGACATCACTCTCAGGATTGTAGATTTGCACGTCCCAGCCAAGCTTCTTTCCCTGGGCCTTCAACCCCTTGCTGACTTCAACCCAATAGGGCGAAGCGAGATCCATGGGAATGTATACGGCCTTAACTTCTGCTGCCCGGGAGATACTCGGTGCAGTGTTAGCGGTGTCGAGCCACCGTAGAAATCTGGCGGTAGTAAATGGCGGCGGAATTTGACGTCGACGTAAACGGACGAGGGGCCACACA
>JAIFNM010000127.1 GCA_020047725.1 Betaproteobacteria bacterium | reverse complement strand
ACCCTACCCCTTGCTAACCAAAAAACGAGCCGTAGCAAGGGCTCAGGTGCAAAAACATGGTCACCCAAAAAAGCTTAAGTAAGTGCCATTCGGGTCTGACCCCTTTGCCCCTAAGAACAAAGGATAAAGAAGGATAAAGGGGTCTGACCCCTTTTTACCTTCAAGAGGCTGGCCTGAAGATCGAGTGTTTACGAGCACTTTCAGTGTGGCATGCTCGAAGTCGTTTATCCACGGGACTTGCAGCGGCGCAAAGCGCCAAAAGAAACCCCGCCGAAGCGGGGTTTCTTTTGACCGGAACAATCGGGGTCACCTATTTTTCTGCCGAATGACAGGCTGCGCGATTACATCCACTTTCGCGCCGGGTTGCCGCGCCAGGTTTCCCCGGCCGGAATTTTGGTCCCCGGCATTACGTAGGACCCACCCATCAGAGTCGCGTTCTCACCGATCTCCGTGCCCGGAAGGATCACCGAATTGACACCGACGGTAGCTCCGGCACCAATCTTTACGTAACCACAGGTCAATTTTCCGCCATGTATCATGTTTCCGGACACCAGCGAGGAATGCCCCAACACGGCACCGTCGCCCACCGTCACCATGTAGGGATCATCAATTGTCCCGCCAAAGGCTACGTTGGCGCCCACCTTGGCACCAAACAGTGCCTCGATCAGTGGCTTGACGAAAACAGGCGTAAAGGGAAGAAGCGCACCCTGCCCCAGCCTATAAACAATGGTGAGTAACTTCCAGTAGGTGAATACCGACGAATCCATCGTGTATTCACCGGGCTCCATTGGTCGAAACTTCAAAAGAACTCTTACGACCAGTGCGGAGAGCAATCCGTAGAAGAGTATCGCGAGCAGGAAATCCGCAATAACGTGGTAGTCCGAGACGAGGACCTTCGTTATCGGCGACAAGGCCACCAGCAAACCCAGCATGCCCGCAATGATGGCGCTAATCGTGCTACCGCAGAACAGGAAATCAAGATAATTTGCCTTCATTACACTCATCCTTAAACAAATGCGAACCGACGGGTCAATCTTACTTACCGATAGCGTTCACGCGAAGCAAGAATATTTACCGCGTAAAGAGAACATCTTAGGCGATAAGTAAAAAAAACCCCGCCGAAGCGGGGTTTCTACTACCTGTACAACAGGGTTAGCCCCTGTTTATCAACTATTACGTCAAGTGAGAAGTAGTCACTACCTACTTACTTGGTGCTTTTTCGACGACGGATGCCGGCCAAACCCAGCAGGCCAAGACCAACCAGCGCGAGAGAAGCGGGTTCCGGCACTCTCGAAACGGCGTCGATCGAAAGGTCGAGAGAAACATACTTACCGTCCGGGTCAATCAAAGCTTGTAGAGCACCCGTTTTCGAGAAATCAACTGCGCCATCATTTCCACAAGTTGTGGTCGGGCCACCCATCAAATTGTTGCAGTCAAGGAAAGCAGCAAAGGGGACATAAGAGGTTCCTGGTGTAGGATGCTCAATAGAGTTTAGCAACACGCTACTCCAGTGGGTATCATCAGTCCAAGCCGTCAAGACGAAATCGAACCCTGCATCAGCGTGCAGAATATCAAGTTTGAAGAACGACGCAAATGGATTTCCGAGATCGATACCACCAAGACCGTCCGTGTCGACATCAGTGAAACTAGTGGCTTTATGACTGCCATCCCATCTAACCATTCCAGTACCAGTAACCGAGTCAGAAGTGCTGAAATACATCGCACCACTGTCTACACCAATATTTGCATTCCGGACCAACGGATTGGTGCTAGATACAGTCTCTACACCGAGATCACGATAGCCACCAAGAATATCTGTTCCAAGCGTGCTGGCTTGAGAAAACAAGCCACCGTCGCCAGTTGTCTTGTCAAACAAATATTCTTGTGCTGTCGAAAAAAGGTCAATAGTCGTAGCATTCGCGGATGCACTTGCAGCAAGAGCAACGGCAACGGCCATAGTGCTAAGAATCTTTTTCATGCTAATTTCTCCTATTAAGAGCATTTTCAATTGAGGGATGGCTCTTAATTGGAACCACCTCGGCTCACATCAAGCCAAAATCGTGCCAGAAAATTTTAACATCAATATTTCAATTAGTTACGTAATTTCAAATGCAATGACAGCGCGATCCTAGATTTAAGTGTAAAAAATCCCGACACTCTTTATGAACACAGACAAATCGGGTGCATTCATCTTAATCAGCGTGACCGAAACCCGCGGGCAACCGATAGCAACAAGCGATTGACGTCGTTTAGCCGTCGCAAATATACTCGACCAGTGCGTTCCATCCACCATCCGATGCTTTCCGCATCAAGGAGACAAGAACATGCCCTGGTTCATGCTCTTCGTAGCAATCGTGGCCGAGGTTATTGCCACGTCGACACTCAAATCCACTGAGGGCTTTACCCGCTTGTGGCCATCAGCAATTGTTGTCGTTTGCTATGAAACGGCCTTTATTCTTTTATCCCTGACTCTGAAGAAAATTCCTGTGGGAATCGTATACGCGGTCTGGTCGGGGGTCGGTGTGGCACTGATTACTTTGGTGGCCTGGTACTTTCTCGGGCAGACGCTGGATGTTGCAGGCGTCGCCGGAGTCGCACTGATTGTAGGAGGGGTAGTCGTAATTAACGCTTTTTCCAAGACTGTGGTCGAGTGATGTCCGGCACGTTCTTGATTCGTGGTTTGCGGGAGGCCCGCTAAGATGGCGTGGCTCCTGCTTTTTGTTGCAATCATTGCCGAGGTAATCGCCACGTCGGCACTCAAACTGGCCAGAGGCTTCACGCGGCTGTGGCCATCGGTGATCGTTGTCTGTTGCTATTCCCTGGCCCTATATCTTTTGTCGTTGACGCTGGAGACGATTCCGGTGGGTGTCGTCTATGCCATCTGGTCTGGTTCTGGTGTTGCGCTGATTAGTCTGGTGGGGCGCTTCTATTTCAAGCAAATTCTGGACCGCCCCGCATGGATAGGGATCGGCATGATCGTGGCCGGGGTGACGGTGCTCCAGCTATTCTCGACGTCGGTCGTGCATTAGACGCTTGAGCCGGACGAGCAGACGGTCATGGCTTCAATTGGTGTAATTTGCGTTCAAGCAATTGAGAAAAACGATCGTTGGCCGAAAAGCACGTCATTTGAGCGGCGACCAGGCGCGCTGACTCAGTGTAACGGGCACTGAAAAGCACCTTCTTGACGTTTTCCAGAAGGATTGTGCCATCGAAACGGTCGGCTCGGAGCGCCAGACCCGCGCCGGCGCGCTCGACGGCTTCCATATTCAGGAATTGATCAAGATTACCGGTAATGCCTATTACCGGCACGCCGGCAGCCAGGGCCTGCTGACTGGTCGGGCTACCGCCATTGCAGATCACGAGACAGGCGCGGCGCGAGGCTTCATCACCGGGAAGATACGGGGCAACGTGCGCGTTGGCCGGCATTCGCCCTGCTGGTTTTGTGCCAGCAGCTGCCGCAATCACGGTGACGTCCAGAGTGCTAAGCGCCTGAAGCACCTGCAGCAAGAGGTTTCCATGGCCAGAACTGCCGAGTGTCACATAGATTATTGGCCGTTCCGTCGAAAGGCTATCCCACCACAGAGGGGTGGCAACTGGCGGTTTCCAGATTATCGGACCGATGAAGTGGTGGTTTTCCGGAAGCACCAGATCAGGAAAGAACTCCGGCAAGTCTGCGTATAGGACCTGATCAGCATCCGTATAGGTTCGGCGAATGTCGTGGCCGAGCGACGCCATTCCGTATTTGCGTCTGATCTGGTTGAGTGGGCGCGTATGGAGCGCGAACGCCAGGGGTTGTGCCAGCCGGAAGAGCACTGAGGCAAGACTTATAGGCAACAGGCGCGTCAATGGGAGACTTGGTACGGGGTAGTGCGGCGCGTGCTGGCAGGGGCTCCAGTAGGCATTGCTTATCGCCAGATAGGGGATGTTGGACAAGCGTGCGCTGACGGAAAGAGAGAGCCGGAAGTCACCGATTACGACGTCAGGCTTGACTCTGTCCAGCAAGGCCAGATCATCATGAACGTAGGCATCGAGTGTCGCGAAATCATATACGGGCTTACCGCGTGCCAGTCGATCAAGAAATGTGGCGCTGTCGATGGACTGAACGGGACTGAACTCTCCGACAAAATCACGCAACAGCCACTGGTTACGTGAATCACACGCAAAGACGGCTTGATAGTGATTTTTGTCGAGCATCTCGCTGAGGGCGAGTGGCCGCGCCACGTGGGCAAGGGTTACCGCTTCAGCAAGAAACAGGATTTTCTTCATTTTGAAGACACCACAACGAAACAATCAAAAGAGATCAATCCCCAATGGCACTGACTTAAGAGAAGATAAAATGGGGCGACCCTTTTTTACACGCTTTTCACACCTTTCACGGCCCACTTGCCTGCAAACCGTCATGCGGCGGCAATGCTCCTTTCAATTGCATCAGAAACCCAAGCGTTCAGGCTCTTGCCCTTCGTCTCCGCTACCATCGCGGCGCGAGCGTGCAACTCCGGTGGTAGCCGCAAGCGAAACTGCCCGGAATACGGGTGGCTTGGTTCCCGCTGCAGTTTCTTACACGTTTCGAGGTAGTCATCGACAGCGTCCTCAAAGGCGGACCGCAATTCTGCAACGCTTTCGCCGTGAAAGCCGATCACATCGCGGATACCGGCGATGTGGCCGACGAAGCAGCCGTCTTCCTCACTGTAGTCCACGCGGGCCGCATAACCCTTGTGCGTCATCGTGTTCATAGTTTCACTCCAAGTTTCTCTAAAAATTGCCTCGCATCGCGTACCTGATACGGCTTCGCTTCCTTTGCAGGGTGTGGTCTGTGGAAGGTGCCGATGATCCCATCTTTCTCAAACCGAACTCGCGAGCCGTTGCCCTCAATCACCTGGCAGCCAATCGTCACTAGTAGCGCCTCAATTCGCCGCCACTCCAACGACTTGGACACGGGGTCGGTAAAAATGGCAATCAGGGTTTTATGATTCGCGGCATTCATGTGTCAATGGTATCAAATATTGGAACCACGTCAATACTTACTGCGGTGCGGTGGAATAATCGGGGACCCCAATTGACCCCACACACAACCCCGCTCCGGCGGGGTTTTCTTCTTTAGCTTCATGCCAAGGCATGCATCAAGCGCCAGCCTGAATCAGAGGAAGGGCTTGGCAAATCGTAGTTTATAAACTACAGTAAGACATGATCGAAATATAGCAGACCGAGGCTTTCCAAAAATAGCAAGTGCAGCTTAAGGATGAGCGTGTGCGCGGTTTGATAGCCTCTCGTTTAGACCGGCTTGGCTTTGGTCATGCCGGGGGCGCGGAACCGGTGGGGCACGGGATTAGTGAGTTGCGTATCCATTATGGTCCCGGATACCGTATCTACTTCCATAAACGATGCGATACGATCATCGTTTTGCTGTGCGGTGGCGATTAGAGCACGCAAACCAAAGACATCAAGGCGGCAAAGCGTCTGGCTGCTGAATGGAGTGAATGAAATGGCTGAGAAATTGACAACTTACGATCCCGCCGAGGACTTGGCTTCTGATGAAGCAATGGCGATGTTCATGGCCGAAGCGTTTGAGACGAATGACGCCGGCTACATCGCACACGCGCTTGGCGTCGTCGCTCGTGCAAAGGGCATGGCACAAATTGCCGGGCAAACAGGCCTCTCTCGGGAACAACTTTACCGTTCCTTCAGCGAGACCGGCAACCCGACCTTAAAAACCACTCTTGCCGTGATGAAGGCTCTTGGCCTTGATCTGACAGCCAAGGTCCACACCTGACTCTTTTCATGCAGCACGAGAATAAAATGGAATAAAAGGGGTCACCCCATTTCGCTTTTCACATTCACGTTATCTTGCGATCCCCAAGAACACGGCCAAACAGCGCTCAACCTCCACCATCACATTCGCATCGATGCGCCCAATGGCATTCCCTATCTTGTCGCGCTTGACGGTTATGGCCTTGTCAATCATTACCTGTGAAGGCTTTTGCAGACCATTACCGGACTCCGGTTGTACTGTGACGCGTAATAACGGTGCCGCAACAAGCGTGCTTGTTACCGGCAATAACGTAACGCTTGGGTGTTCACCAAACTGGTCAGTCTGAATCACCAAGGCAGGTCTTGGCTTGCCAAAATCGCCTTGCATGGCGACAGTCACAAAGTCGCCCCGCATCATACCGCCCAGCCATCCAGGTCTGCCAAGGCTTCATCCATTAAGTGCTGCATATCGGTATCGGCAGTTTCCGCTTGGGCAACAAGGCGGGACTGTCGGCGACATTCCTCGGAAAAGTCTGGCCGTCGCGTATCTGGCACCCAAATCTGAATCGGTCGTAATCCCGCCATGCGTAGCGCGTCACGGTGCCTCTGAACTCTTGTGTTTACATGCGTTGCTGCCATATCTTTTGCCCCTTGGTTACGTTACATGCAACAGCTTAGTCGTGTTATTTGTTACATGCAACACTCACCCAACTTTTCCAACGACTATTGCCTGATGACCAACCACATTCATTTCCTGCTTTCCTCAACGTCTACGGGGGCGTTGGGCAGACTGATGCAGGACATGGGCCGGCGCTACGTTCAGTACGTCAATCGAACCTACCGGCGCAGCGGCGGGCTTTGGCAGGGTCGATATAAATCCAGTCATATCCAGACTGAGCGCTATCTTCTTGCCTGCATGCGCTACGTTGAACTTAACCCGGTTCGCGCTGAAATGG
>JAIFNM010000027.1 GCA_020047725.1 Betaproteobacteria bacterium | reverse complement strand
TTGAGCACGGTTGTTCTCCCAAAACATAGGCGGCTTGATTGCGGCCATATTTGTTTTTGACGAATGGGGATGCGTAGTGCCCGGAGTTTCCCGTAAAGGCTCACCTGAGCCAATTACAGACTAGGGATATTTCATAGATCAGCATATACAGGCTCGTTAGCTGAGTGCCAGCGCTTACTGACACTTTCACGTAATCACTCACCTGTACATAATATTGACGATATAGGTGAGTCAGGAAGGAAATGGCGCTGTTTTCCCTTGTTATCCAGACCGACGATTCCGGGAAATGAAGGCAAGCAAAAGAAACACTCTGTTTTCTTGAGTGTTTTATTAAGTCAACAGCTTAAGTAAACAAGATTAAGCGATCTCAAACCTAGTAGCAGCAAGGCTTACAGGCGAGTTTGGTGAGCTAGAAAGGAAACGAGGCCGTTTCAAGTGAGCTGCAAGGGAAATAAAGGGGTTTGAGGTGAGTCTGTCGGGAAAGGTGGGTGAGTAGCAAAGGAAACCCCCCGATTAAGGTGAGAGATGGGGGAAATGACTCTTCTAAGACAATAGGTGAGGGCAAAAGGAAATACGCTCAGGTGAGTTATAAGGGAAATTAAGTTCAGGTGAGTTGGAAGGGAAATCGGTTGTCGGAGGGTTTGCAATGAATTAGTTTCAGGTGAGCGATAAGTGAAATTAACTTTGATCTTGGGTGATTGACTTGAAATCACCTGTGGGGCATGATAGGCAATTATGTCTGACATTGCCAGCCCAAACACTCCTGAAGCCAAGACCAGCATTGTTGTCAGTGATGAGAATGGTCGTGAGGTAAGGAAGCACAATACTGAGATTGGATACCGAGTCCAGTCCGGGCACTTATCTTTGCTTAGCAGAAAGCTAATCAACGTTTTACTGTACTACGCTCAGCGCATGCGCGGTGAGGAAGATAAAGAGGGCAAGTATTGGGTTGACGTTGCCAAGATCGTCAAAGACGCCAAATTCAATTCTCGGGACTATGAGTTGCTTCGCGAAAGTCTGGATGAGCTGCAATCGGTAAAGATTATTCGTCCTACCGAGAGTGGAGGTATCACTTCGGATGTGCTGATCCCTAGTTTTACGCTGGACAACGTTGTTCACGGAGCCAATGAATCGTTGCCTACAGGGCAAAAGCGGAGAGGAGGGAGGCTTGTTGTTGGCTTCTCTCTCCCTGTTGGGGTAAAAGAATTGTTGCTCAACCCCAGGAGCAACTACACCGTTCTCCCAATTTTGTACGTCGCAAGCCTGAGAACGATTGGGGGCTTGGTGCTCTATGAGATAACCAAGCGCTACTCTACGAATCCCTCTGGCGTTACCAATCGTGAGACCTGGCAATGGTGGTGGAGGATTCTGACTGGTGCTGCAGATGGAGCGGCTCCGCCTGAGTACAAGTATTTCAAACGTGACGTTATCAAGAAGGCCGTTGATGAAATTAATACAGTCACCGATCTGCACATTGAGTTGATCGAATTTAAGGAAGGGCGCTGGGTCAAGAACCTCCAGTTTGCGGTCGAGTTTGTTAAGCAAACCAGTTTCGATCTCGATCCCCCTCCAATCGACAACACACTTCTATCGCGCATTACGTCACTAGGCGTCTCCACTGCGGAAGCTGAAAAACTTATTCAAAGGCACGGGGAAGAGGATCTACGAAACAACTTGGAAGTCGTTGAGGATCGCTTATCAAAGACCAACCTGCCTCAGATTGAGTCGCCGGCTGCGTATCTCAAGACGGCCTTGAAAAACCAGTACGGTGCTGGGCGCAAAGCACAGATTGATGCCTTGCAGAATAGATCTAAGAAAGCGGCAGATGCTAGAGCTAGCCGCATAGCCGTCACCGCTGAGGAAGAAAATATTAGGCTAGGTGCATTACGGGCCGCGAGAGAGCGTTTTGATGCGCTAGCACTGGAAACACAAGACAAGCTTATTACCAATTTTGGTGCGACGTTGAAGGGGCCAGCTCTCGCTGCGTTTAAGAAAACGAGCCTTAAGTCGCCCTTAGTCTCCGCCACATTCAACCAATGGTTGATTGATTCAGTCCCCGAATAGAAAGCATTGACCGTTGCGAATTTTTAAGATGTGTATTAAAAAATCGCAATAAGCTATTGTAATCGCAATAACTGTCATATACGATGACGCCCATCAATATCCGTAACGAGGTACGTTGTGTCTGACAATCAAGCTTTGCGTGATCCAACTTTCCGTGGCAAATTCGTTTGTGACGCTCTGGTTTGGCCGTCAATCTCTCTCCATATGCTTAAGAAGTTGACTGGCAAAGAGACTGGAGACGGTTCTCGGCACGTCTATCGTCCATCGGACGTTCGCAAGCTCAAGTTGGCCCAATACGAAATTGACGAGTCCTCTATCGAAACCAAGCGGCCTCCGGTCGTAAATTGCCGAATGGCCAAGGGTGGAACAGGGAAAACGACGGTTGCAGCAAACCTCGCAACGGCCTTCGCGTTCATGGGCTACAAGACGTTGATGATCGATGGCGATCCACAAGCATCGCTCACAAATATGATGGGAATTGATGCCTCAAGTGAGGACATCACCCATATCGGCCACTTGATGGAAGAGTCTGTTAGCAATAAAGGCCCAGCCGACATAAGCCGTGCGACTCGGACGGTTTTCCCTGATGGGATGCTCGACATTATTCCGGCCGATATCACCCTTACAAACGCAGATGGATGGCTGATGAATCAGATGCAGCGTGAAACTGTGTTTGATCGGATGCTTACCGGCAACGCTGATTTTTTCAGTCGCTACGAAGTGATTGTTGTCGATTCAGCTCCAGGCACATCCCTCCTTTCGATGAACATCATGGTAGCCACGCACACACAGCTTGCTGTCTGTTGGCTAGATAGAGAAAATCTTAAGGCATTGCCAATCCTTCTTGGCAACGTCGATGAAATCAATTCCGCATATCCGAATCATGCTTCTGATGTTGAGATTGTGGCAAACGGCTATTCAGCAATCTATAAGCAATCGAAGGAAGCGCTTGAGGTTTTGGTGGCGCGATATCCCCATCAGCTCAATGAGAACGTGATCCAGCAGTATTCGGGGTTCCATCGTCAACAGGCGCTGCCCGGAGATGAGTCAAAGGGGGCCGTTGTTGAGCAGGATCCAAATGGTCCTGGTGCAAAGGCCATGATGGATCTTGCAAAGTCGCTCCTTGGTCGGTACAGGATCACGTTGGCAGGATTTGATGAATCGATTCCGTCGACTCGCGGAAATTAGGAGATATAGCGATGGCTAAGCTAAGTGGTTTGATCGAGCGCGGTAAGGTTGGCAAGCCGAATCAGAAGGTAGTTGATGCAATGCCGGAAGCCCCGGAAAACATCAAGCAAGATTCCAATCCTGAGGGGAACGGCTCGTCGATAACATCAGTGCTAGACTCTAGCACTGCGCCGATGGATGCAAAAAAAGCCATGGCGCTAGACTCTAGCATTCGGAAGACGTCTGTAACTGAGGTTGATGTTTCTGCGATCAAGTCGTCACCCTACCAGGTGCGAGCTGTTGCCGACTCGGATTACATCGAGACGTTGATGGCGAGCATCGTCCAGTCAGGAGTCATTAGCCCGGTTGTGGTGCGGGCGCTAGACTCTAGCATTTTCGAAGTTATAGCCGGCCATCATCGGCTTGAGGCCTGCCGCCGTCTAGGTCATACAACGGTTCCCGTGGTTGTTCGCCAAATGACAGATTCGGAAGCTGCCTGTGCTTTGGCTTCCGATAACTTTGTACGGAAAGAGTTGTCGGATTTTGAGCGATTCAAACACGCGAAGCTTTTAAAAGATCACGGATTCTGTAAAACAAATTCCGAAATAGGCCAAGTTCTCGGGGTATCTCGCCAATTGGTTGGATTCTTGTTTTCTTTCGATGAGTATCCGGTTGGCGCAAGGGCCATTCTTGAGGTTAATCCAAAGATACTTGGGGCGACGCAGGCCTATGAGCTAAAAGATCTTGCTCGTGAAGAACCAGATATTTTTTCTGAGGCGATTGCGCTTCTTGCTGAGGAAAAACTGCGGCAGAACCAAATACGGCACTGGGTGGAGTCAAAATTCAAATCCCCTGCGGTCCGTATGCAGCGTCGCCAAGAAGTGAAAATCCAGAGGCCAGGAGGCCGTTCCGCAATTAAGCTTACTTACACTGATCGCGAGGCCAAGATACAGGCCGAAGGGTTGAATGTAGAGAAACTGAAGAAGTTGATTGAGGACAATCTTGAGAGCTTGATTCCTTCCTAATCAAGACAGCTCCGCAAAAGCCATCAGCTTCTCAACAGCGGACTTTCTCTTCTTTCGACTGGCGTGCGTATAGATCGCAGTGATCGCCACGCTGCTGTGCCCCAGGTTTTCCTGCACTTCACCAATCTCCGCACCGGCCTCCAATGCATGAGTCGCATGGGTATGACGCAGCCAATGAGTCGAGGCCTGGACGAGATGGCCAGCGTCAGCGGCTGTATCAACTCTTGATGCAGCAATCTTGAAAATCGCTTTAAACATCCGGTAGATTTGGGATTCAGACATCGGTTGCCGAAGTGCGCCGTCATCCTTTTTAGCCCGCCAGGAACCGTCCCCTAGCGTCATGAATAGGCGCTGACCTTCAGGCCAATCACCCACATCATGCCCTAGACCGACGACATCGCCATAGTCGGAAAGCGCCGCCATCACCGCATTGGGAATTGGTACAGTCCGTAGCTTGTTGCCCTTGCCGATGACGTCAATATCCCAGCCATTGCCATCGAATGCACGCTTGATACCAGGATTGGGCTTGCCAGGCTGTTCTTTATGGAAAGCTATTTGGGCTTTGGAAATCTCAGTCAATCGAAGGCCAAGACCATACGCAAAAATCAGCGCCAAGCGCAGCCGGAAGAATTTTTCCCCATGGGCCATCCGCTCGGCGGTGGCCATCACTAGTTGCCACTGGGGCATCGTCAGGCTGTGATCGGCTCGGATTTTTGGCTGAAGTGAGTAGTTACAGGAAACACCATCCCACGGATTCGACTCCAAGTAGCGTTGCCTTACGAGCCATTCGAACAGGGTCGTCAGGATGGTGATCGCTTGCTTTTGGCTGGTCGGCGCTAATGCCCCAGAGAACGGTTTCCAGTCCTCTCTCCAGCGCGGGGTTGAGCGGAAACCGATCCATCGCTCGCGAGGAAGATTCCAGAACCAGAGCTTTCCGTCTTCGAGCGAATCGAGGAAATCCCGATAGCTGATGCAGTCCTCGACGGTGGCCGAGGAAAGCGGCTTGCCACGTTCAAAGACCATCCAAAGCAGGAAGCGCTCGGCCTGCCCTTGGTAACTCCGAACAGTATGAACCTTGGATCCCACACTGCGTAACCAGGTCTGGATCGCCGCGAAATCGTCGTGCGCCTCGATCTTGTTGGAAAAAACGCGGTTGGTGCCGAAGATGCCGGTCAGATCGTTCGGGAGCATTAACCGCTCCATGGGTACGATGTCGGCTTCGAGGGGCATTAAGCGTGGGTTTGGCTTGGCAATAACAGGCAAGGTGGCGGTCGGCATGAGCTTGTTTTCCTTCATCCAGCGCTGTATCCGCTGGGCTGCGACAGGCCCAACCTTTGGAACCCTGCGGTGCCAAAGCGGCCCGTGCTTCTTCATGCAGGCTAACAAACTCGCCAAGTCCCCAAATCCAGCACCTTCCAGACGATCAGAAATGGCTTCATCAAACCAGGCGTTCACGGGGTCAGCCGGAACGGGATCGACGGCGACCCAGCCTTCGAGCCAGTTGACCGCATCACGCAGGCGCTTGAGCAAGCGATCATTGCGACGGGCTTTTCGAGCGGTGGCAGGATCGATAGCCGAACCATGCTGTTCCTCGAACAGCTCGATCAGCTCGGATTCGCTATAAAAGCCGTCCGGGTCCGCTGTAGCCTGGAACTCATCCAAAGAGATCGTTGATGAGTGTTCAAGATGCGTGATCTGTGATGGAGAAAGTTTAAGCAGCCTGGCCATCGGTGGACGTGATCGGCGAGCGGAGGCGATCAGCTCATCCTGCAGCCAGCGTAGCGTTTGTTTCGCTGCCGGCAGTTCTCGACCCGAAATCAGATACCGTTCGCCGAGATCCGCGAGGTCAAGACCTTCGAGCCACCCGCGATAAAAAGCAAAATGGGCGCTGTTGATTTTGCGATTGGACAAGGCTAACTCCTTGAATTGGCTTCTAAAATTATGATCGACAAAATCAGTCTAGCAAAAATAGATGGAATTATAAAGGCCTGATTATAGTAGTAATCAAGCCTATAAGAACATTTGAAAAGGAGGCGTGTTAATGCTTTATTAACCTCCCCTCACAATCGCGCTGTGGTGCGACAAAACGCAATGGCCAAGGACTTACCATTTCCAGGAGGCGTTTACGTCTCCTGGAGCCTTTGTGAAGCCCTTAGCGCCATCGGCAAGAATCGGTGATCTCTGAGGCATTGGAATCGCCGTAATTTCTGCAGGTTTTTGTGAGGTAGCCTCGCGTTTGTAGTCGCGCCTGAATTGGCCGGTCGGGTCAATCTTCCGCATGCAGGTCCGCCATCAACGCCCCAACGCTGTCGAAGCTTTTGAGGTTGCCGGCGCGTGCCTCGCGCATGGCTGTGATGGTGCTTTCGTTCGGAATCAAAGGCTCGAACGGCAATGCCTTCTCACGGGCAACACGAGTCAGCATGATGCGGAAGAAGTCGGAGACGGTCA
>JAIFNM010000053.1 GCA_020047725.1 Betaproteobacteria bacterium | reverse complement strand
GCAAACAGCAGGCTGGTGACGATCAGCGGCAAGGTACGCGCGTTGATTTTTGAAGAGACATTCATGCGGCTTCCCCCGGACGGAACATGTGTTTGCTCAGCATGGCGCGCAGTTCCGCGGACTGGAACAGGCATACGGCAAACACGACAATGGCCTTGACGACCATATTGATCTCGGGCGGAACGCCAAGCGAATAAATGGCGTAGGTCAAGGTCTGGATGATCAGGCCACCAAGCAGGGTGCCGATCAGGTTGAAGCGTCCGCCGGCCAGGGAGGTGCCGCCGAGCGCTACAGCCAGAATGGCGTCAAGTTCAAGCATGAGGCCGGCGTTGTTGGCGTCTGCGCTCTTTACGTTGGAGGTGACGATCAAGGCGGCGATGCCGGCGGTGAGCGAACAGAAGGCATACACCCAGAAGACCAGTGCGCGTGCGCTGATGCCGGAGAAGCGGGCAGCGACCGGGTTGACCCCGACGGCTTCGATGAAGAGGCCCAGCGCGGTGCGATGGACCATGAACAAGAGAGCGATCAGCACCACGGCGACGACATAGAGCGAAAATGGAATACCAAGCAGAAAGCCGTTGCCGATGAAGAAGAAGGGTTCGTAATAGACGGTGACGATCTGGCCTTCAGTAACCAGTTGTGCGACACCGCGTCCGGCGACCATCAGGATCAGCGTGGCGACGATCGGCTGCATGCCCGCGCCGGCGACCAGCAGGCCATTCCACAATCCGCAGATCAAGGCAACCAGCAGCGCGCAGATGATGGCCACCGGCATTGGCACGTTCGATACATAGGTCTGCACGCCGTCCTGAATGACCAGCGAGCCGCCAATCATCGACGCAACAACGGCACCGGCGATGGCCACCGTCGCGCCAACCGAGATGTCGATGCCGCGCGTGGCGATCACCAGCGTCATGCCCATGGCGATCAGCAGCATCGGTGCGGCACGGTTCAGGATGTCGATCACGCTGCCGTAGAGGTGGCCGTCCTTGATCTCGATGTCGAAGAAGCCGCGGTTGAAGTAAAAATTGACCAGGCACATCAAGGTCAACGTCACGCAGGGCCAGAACAATTGGCTGCGCGTGAGATTTCGCAGTTTCTCGTTCATGCTTCGGCCCCTGCGATCATTCGGAATACGCTTTGTTCGTCGGCGTCCTTGCCATTGAGCGATGCGGTCACTGACACGCAGTACCTCGCTCATTTCAGAGGAAATGAACAGGATCGCCAGACCTTTGCGGCATTGGGCCTTGACCAATTCCATGATCTCCAGTTTGGCGGCAATATCGATGCCGCGTGTCGGTTCGTCGAGGATAAGCATCTTCGGATCGGTGGCTAGCCAGCGCGCCAGAAGTGCCTTTTGTTGATTGCCGCCGGAAAGCTGACCGATGGGTTTTTCGGCATCCGGCGTGCGGATGCCCAACTGTTTGATGTACTCATCCGCAATCGCGGTTTGTGCGCGCTTGGGCAGGTAGTGGAAAACCCCACGTCGGGCCTGCAGAGCCAGAATGATGTTCTCGCGGATCGACAGATCGGCGACGATGCCTTCCGTCTTGCGGTCTTCCGGGCAAAACGCGATGCCTTGCTGAACTGCCTTGCTGGGTGAGCTTAGTTTGACTGGCTTGCCGTCAATGTGGATTGTTCCACTGTCGGAGTGGTCAATACCGAATAGCATGCGCGCGGTTTCAGTGCGACCGGAGCCAAGCAGACCGCCAAGACCGAGGACTTGTCCCTGGTAGATGTCCAGGTCGATCGGGCGCATGTTTCCGGTCGACCCGAGTCCTTGCGCCGAAATGAACGGCTTGTTCGCCACATGGCTTTCATCGCCGGCATTCTGGACAGCGTAACTCGATTCATTTATTTCGCGGCCAACCATGGTGTTGATCAGGTCCAGCCGGGAAAGCGCGCTGGCCATATATTCGCCGATGAATTCGCCGTTTCTGAGCACAGTAATACGGTCAGAGATGGCGTAGGTCTGGTCGAGGAAGTGAGTGACGAAAAGGATGGCCATGCCTTTAGCCTTGAGTTGACGCAGGGCCTTGAAAAGTCGCTCAACCTCGTCTTCGTCCAGGCTGGAGGTAGGTTCGTCAAGAATCAGCACTTGCGCTTCGGTACTTAGCGCGCGGGCAATGGCTACCATCTGCTGGATGGCGACCGGAAATACAGAGAGCGTCTGATTGACGTCAATGTGGATGTTCAGTGCGGCCAGGGCCGCGATCGATTCACGTTCGATGGCCTTCCAGTCGATGGCGAAGCCGCGCATCGGGAAACGGCCGATGAAGATGTTCTCTGCAACCGACAAGTTGGGGCAGAGATTGACTTCCTGATAGACGGTGCTAATGCCGATTTTCTGGGCTTCATTCACCGATGTGGGTTGGATAGCCTGGCCCTTGAGCCGTATTTCTCCGCTATCAGGCAGTTCAACCCCGGTCAGAGCCTTGATCAATGTCGATTTTCCCGCACCGTTCTGGCCCATGACGGCATGGACTTCGCCGGGGAAGAGGCGTAATTGTGCGTTCTTCAATGCAACGACCCCCGGGAAGGACTTGCAGATGTCTTTCATCACCAGGATGGGTTCGGCACTCATGACTCGATACTCCTTTATGCTTCTTTGTACTCTAGTCAGTCACGATATGAATTTCAGGAGCAAAAAACCCGTCATCCCGGCTTTCGCCGGAATGACGGATAGCTAGGTACTTCTCCTGATCAGTACTTGCGGTTCGGGAATTCCTTGGCGGCGGTTTCCATCGGGAACACACCTTCCACGGTCTTGACCCACTTCGGCTGTTCCTTGCCGGCCTTGACTTCCTTGACCACGGTCATCAATTGCGGACCGAGTTGCGGGTTGCATTCCACGGTAACGTTCAGCTTGCCGGCCATCATGGCTTCGAAAGCGCCCTTGACGGCGTCGATCGAGACGATGATGATGTCCTTGCCCGGCTTCATTCCGGCTGCTTCGATGGCCTGGATGGCACCGATAGCCATGTCGTCATTGTGCGCGAACAGAACCTGGATGTTCTTGTCCGTCTTCAGGAACGCTTCCATGACTTCCTTGCCCTTGGCACGGGTAAAGTCGCCAGTTTGCGAACGGGTGATCTTGAAGCGTGGCTCCCCCTTAATACCTTCTTCAAAACCCTTCTTGCGCTCGATGGCCGGTGCGGAGCCAACGGTGCCTTGCAGTTCGACAATGTTCACATCACCCGGGGTCTTGTAGTTATCCAGCAGCCATTTGGCGGCTTTTTGACCTTCTTCAGTGAAGTCGGAGCCGATCATGGTGACATATAGCGACGGATCTTTGGTTTCAATGCTGCGGTCGGTCAGGATGACCGGAATCTTGGCTTTCTTGGCTTCCATCAGTACGGTGTCCCAACCGGTCGTGACCACCGGGGCAAAGGCAATGACGTCAACTTTCTGAGCGATGTAGCTGCGGATGGCCTTGATCTGGTTTTCCTGCTTTTGCTGCGCGTCGGAGAATTTGAGCGTGATGCCGGCGGCCTTGGCAGCTTCCTTGATCGAAACCGTGTTGGCTGTACGCCATTCACTTTCTGCGCCAACCTGAGCAAAACCCAAGGTGAGCGCGGAGGCGCTCGTCGGCAATGCAAGACTACCCACGACTAAACCAGCGGCAATGGCTGAAAGTACGGATCTTCTGGATCTCAACATGTTGATACTCCTCTGAGGTTGATAGAACGCCGGTTTTCCCGGATGTTTTCCCCGTTGGTACGGGCTTGCTACGCATCTGCCGGTTGATACCCGCAGATGCTGTAATGCGACCTTCAGTCTGCTAGCGACGCAGGCTGAACGTCAGATCATTCCAGTTAATTTCATTCTTGAACGCCGGTATTTCGGTTTTGCCGTCGATCAACAGGAATTCGATACCGAAGATTTCGGCCAGGATGCGCAGGTACTCCGGCGTGATGGCCTGGCTATACACGGAGTGGTGCGCGGCACCGGCCAGAATCCAGGCTTCGGCTGCCACGTCCAGGCTCGGCAAGGCTTTCCACACGGCGCGTGCGACAGGCAGTTTAGGTAGTGAGTGCGGAGGTTCGATCGTTTCGACAGCATTTACGATCAGACGGAAGCGGTCTCCCATATCGATCAAACTGGCGTTAAGCGCCGGGCCGGACTGGGCCGTGAAGATCAGACGTGCTGGGGCATCCTTTCCGCCGATACCCAGGTGTTGCACGTCGAGCAAGGGCTTTGCGCTGGCAATGGACGGGCAGACTTCGAGCATGTGGGCGCCGATGACCAGTTCATTGCCCGGCGTGAAGTCGTAGGTGTAATCCTCCATGAACGACGTGCCGCCTGGCAGTCCGTGACCCATGACCTTGGCAGTGCGCAGCAGGGCAGCCGTTTTCCAGTCGCCCTCGGCACCAAAACCGAAGCCTTGCTGCATCAGTCGCTGGCAGGCGAGGCCCGGCAGTTGTGAAATGCCGTAGAGGTTTTCAAAAGTGGTGGTAAAGGCGCTGAAACCGCCCTGTACAAGGAAATTCTTGATGCCCAGTTCGATTTTTGCAGCGTCGACCAGGTGTTGGCGCTTTGTGCCTCCTTGCTTTACGACATCAGCCAGTTCGTAGGTGGCCTCGTATTCTTCAACGAGTTTGGCGACATCAGCATCGGATACGGCCTCGACGGACTTGACAAGATCGCCCATGGCGTAGCCATTGACCGAGTAACCAAACTTGATCTGAGCTGAAACCTTGTTGCCCTCAGTCACCGCAACTTCGCGCATGTTGTCGCCAAAGCGCGCGACTTTCATGCGGCGACTATCGTAGACGGCGGCGGCAACACGGATCCAGCGATCAATCTTGCGGTGTGCGCCAGCATCCTGCCAATGCCCAACGACCACTGTGTATTGCTGGCGCATGCGAGCGCCGATGAAGCCGAACTCACGACCGCCGTGAGCGCACTGGTTCAGGTTCATGAAGTCCATGTCCATGGTGTCCCATGGAATTTGCGCGTTGAACTGGGTGTGGAACTGCAGGTACGGCTTTTCCAGCACCGACAGTCCACCGATCCACATCTTTGCCGGCGAGAAGGTATGCAGCCAGGTGATGATGCCGATGCAGTTTTCCGAGTGGTTGGCATCGCGGCAGACGGCAAGGATTTCATCCGGCGTCTTGACAGTCGGCTTGAGAACGATCTTGACCGGGAAATTGCCGGCGGCATTTAGCCCGTCAACCACGACTTGTGCGTTGTCGGCAACCTGCTGCAGGGTTTTCGGGCCGTACAGGTGCTGGCTACCGACGACGAACCAGACTTCCAGTTTTTTGAAGAATTCCATTGTTGCTGTCCTTTTGTGGCGTGTCCGCTGTGTTGGACGATTGATTGACGGTTGGATGTTCAACAGCCGCTTTGGGCGATCTGTTTATAAAGGGGTTTCAGGCCTCAGCTTGGGCGTAGAGCGGTTCGGCTTGCTCAGACCAGTTCAGATAACGCTTGTACAGTCGCTCGAATTGCGCGACGGCATCGGGTTCGGGCTGATAGACGTGCTCGATCCGGCTGGCCATGGCTTTCTGGGCCGCCGCGACATCAGCGTAGGCGCCCGCCGCAACCGCAGCAAAGATCGCTGCCCCGAGTGCGCAACATTGGTCGGACCCGACGACTTCAATAGGACGATTCATTACGTCGGCACAGACCTGCATTACCGTTGGTGACTTGCGGGCGATTCCGCCAAGGGCAACCACGCTTACGACCGGTACGCCTTGGTCAATGAAGCATTCCATGATGGCGCGGGCACCAAAGGCGGTGGATGCGATAAAGCCACCGAACATGGTCGGTGCATTGGTACCAAGGTTCAGATCGGTAATGACGCCTTTCAGACGCTGGTTGGCGAAGGGCGTACGGCGGCCATTGAGCCAGTCGAGTACCACGGGAAGGTGCGCGTAATCGATATTCTTTGCCCACGCTTCGGTCAGCGCTGGAAGCAGGTTGTTTTCGACCTGTTGCAACTGGGAAGCCAGAGATGGGTTCTGTTGGGCTGCCAGTTGCAGCGGCCAACTCAGCAAACGTGAGAACCAGGCATACATGTCCCCAAAAGCGGATTGACCGGCTTCCAGGCCGATTTTCCCCGGTACGACGCTGCCATCTACTTGGCCGCAGATGCCCTGAATCGTTCGATTCTGAATGTGCGAATTGTCAGCAATCAGGATGTCGCAGGTTGATGTGCCAATGATCTTGACCAACGCATTATCGCCAGCTCCAGCTCCAACTGCGCCCATATGGGCATCGAAGGCGCCACCGCAAATCATGACGTCGGCAGGTACGCCTAGCCGGTCTGCCCACTCTGCCGTAATGCGACCAACGGGCAGGTCTGCGGTGAATGTGTCTTGGAATAGCGGGTAGGGTAGGTCTTCAACCAGGCAAGGATCGAGTTCGGCCAGGAAACTCTTGTCCGGCAAGCCGCCCCATTCTTCGCACCACAGCGATTTATGGCCAGCAGAACAACGTCCGCGTTTGATCTGTTCCGGTCGAGTAGTGCCGGATAGCAATGCTGGAATCCAGTCGCACAGTTCGATCCAGCTCTTTGCGGCGGCACGGACCGAGGCATCCTGGCGTGAGACATGCCAGATCTTGGCCCAGAACCATTCCGACGAATAGACGCCGCCGATATAGCGGCTGTAGTCGGGGTGACGTCCGCTGTGACACAGCGCAGTGATGGCCTCAGCTTCGGTAATCGCGGTGTGATCTTTCCACAGCACAAACATCGCATTGGGGTTGTTGGCGAATTCCGCCCTGAGAGCCAGCACGTTGCCGTCAGCATCAATCGGCGCCGGCGTCGAGCCAGTAGTATCAACACCGATGCCAACGATGGCTTGTCGCTGCAATTCACTCAATGTGGCCACGGTTTCGCGCACGGCAATCGTCATTGATTCGATGTAGTCCATCGGGTGATGGCGGAACTGATTGGTCATTGGTTCGTTGAAGCGGCCTTCTGACCAGCGCGGATAGTAGGCAACCGCCGAAGACATCTCGGTTCCATCCGCCGTGTTAACTGCCAGTGCTCTGACGGAATCGCTGCCAAAATCAAGTCCAAGTACGATTTTCTCTGCCATTATCTTGATACTCCGCTGCTGAAACGTGGTGTTTGTATGGACCGAACGATATGGACTTTTTGCCTTGCTCTGTTAGGATTGCTTTGTCATCTATATGCACAGAACGGCTTAGATGCACCGTCTAATATGGAATATATTTGGATTGTTTTAGAGAAACATGTCGAAAATATGGATAACTCAGCTTATATTGATAGTTTTGGTGGGAAACTACTTCCATATTTGTTGCAATTGGATGTAACTTAGTTGTGTAACATTCTGTGACATTATGTTACCGCCTGATAATCGCAGTCGATTGCTGTCGGGAGTGGATTTTAGGAATCAAGGTGTCGTTTGGTCCTTCAACTATTAATGTCCGCATGAGGGTCGTTTCTGATGTGCGGTCAAGTTGGAGAACACTCTGGATTCGTTTTTAGCTCGGGTGATCAGGCAGTACAAAGATCGTTCGAAGGTTGGATGGTGGTTTGAAGTGCTTATTTTTCATAAATATTTTTTCAATTGAATCGGAGGCTTGATCATGAACAGAAGGAAAATGCTTACAGTTGCGCTGGTGATTGGTGCCATGGGTGTTGTGCCCTTTGCATATGCCCAAGGCAAGGGTCTGGTTGGCGTCTCCATGCCGACCAAGTCATCCGCTCGCTGGATCGACGATGGCAATAACATGGTCAAGTACCTGAAAGAAGCAGGTTACACGGCCGATCTGCAATAGCTTGCACAGATCGAAAACCTTGTCACCAAGGGCGCCAAAGTCCTCGTTATCGCCGCCATTGACGGTACGACGCTTTCCGACGTGCTACAGAAGGCTGCTGACAAGGGCGTTAAGGTCATCTCCTACGACCGCCTGATTACGAAGACCAAAAACGTTGACTACTACGCCACCTTCAATAATTTTGAAGTTGGTGTGTTGCAAGCAACCACACTGGTTGACGGCCTTAAGCTGAAGGATGGCAAGGGCCCGTTCAATATCGAACTGTTCGGTGGTTCGCCTGATGATACCAACGCTTTTTATTTTTATGATGGCGCCATGTCAGTTCTCAAGCCCTATATCGATAGCGGCAAGCTTGTAGTTCGCAGCAAGCAAATGGGTATGGACAAGGTTGGTACGTTGCGTTGGGACGGTGCTGTTGCCCAGGCTCGTATGGATAACCTGCTCTCTGCCTACTATGGCAAGGAAAAGGTTCACGCCGTTCTGTCGCCTTATGATGGCCTCTCCATTGGCATTCTCTCTTCGCTCCGCGGCGTTGGTTATGGTTCAGCCGGACAACCCTGGCCGTTCGTGAGTGGTCAGGATGCGGAAGTTCCTTCGGTCAAGTCCATCATCAAGGGCGAGCAGTATTCGACAATCTTCAAGGATACGCGTGAGCTGGCCAAGGTTACGGTCAAGATGGTCGAAGCGGTCATGACGGGTTCGAAGCCTGAAATTAACGACACCAAGACCTACAACAATCTGGTCAAGGTCGTTCCGTCCTACCTGCTCAAGCCGGTTGCAGTTGATAAGACCAACTACAAGAAAATCCTGATTGATAGCGGCTATATCACAGAAGACAAGCTGAAGTAATGTAACAGGAAGATCGGCGCGCTCTGTCAAGCGGAGCGCGCCGTTTTCACGATACTACTCGGGGCGTATGCCCCTTGATCAACACAGAAGCAAGGGTGAATCGGTGGGATCCATTCTGGAAATGAAAGCGATCACCAAGCGTTTTACGGGCGTAGTAGCTCTTAAAGACGTGAATCTGGTGGTCCAGACAGGTGAAATACATGCCATTTGTGGCGAAAACGGGGCCGGAAAATCGACCCTGATGAAAGTGTTGAGCGGTGTACATCCGCACGGCACCTACGAAGGCGACATTATTTTTGAAGGACACGCGGTCCGGTTCGACTCGATCCGCGACAGCGAAGAAAAAGGCATCATCATCATCCACCAGGAACTCGCCCTGGTTCCACTGATGTCGATTGCCGAAAACATCTTCCTCGGCAACGAAGAAGCCAAGCTCGGAATCATTGATCCCAATGCGACCCATCGCCGCACTGTCGAACTACTCAAGAAAGTCGGGCTTAATGAATCGCCCGACGAACTCATCACCAACCTTGGTGTCGGCAAACAACAATTGATCGAGATTGCCAAGGCGCTCTCGAAAAAGGTCAAGCTTCTCATCCTCGATGAGCCGACAGCGAGTCTGAACGAAAACGACAGCCAGGCCCTGCTGGATCTCCTGCGTGAATTCAAGGCGCAAGGCATGACCATGATCATGATCTCGCACAAGCTCAATGAGATCGCCAGCATTGCCGATTCGATCACCGTTCTGCGAGATGGATCAACCGTGCAGACCATGGATTGTCGTGATGCCCCAGCCAATGAAGACGTGATCATTAGACACATGGTTGGACGTGAAATGGCTGACCGCTACCCACATCATGAACCTGATATTGGCGAAACCGTCTTCGAGATCAAGGATTGGGTTGTCTACCACGAGCAGCACGCTGACCGGAAGTTCATCAAAGGCATCAACTTCCACGTCAAGCGCGGTGAAATTCTCGGCATTGCCGGCCTGATGGGTTCTGGCCGCACCGAGCTCGCGATGAGCATTTTTGGCCGCACTTACGGTCGCAATATTACCGGCAAGGTGCTGCTCAATGGCAAAGAAATCGATGTCGGCACGGTTCAGAAAGCGATTGGTCACGGCATCGCCTACCTCACCGAAGATCGCAAGGGTTACGGACTCATTCTCGAAAACGAAATCAAGCACAACATCACACTGGCCAACCTGCCCGGTGTATCGAAATTTGGTGTCATCAACGAGGAGAAGGAATACTCCGTCGCCAAGGAGTACCAAAAGAAAATCAATATCCGTTGCCCGGATGTTTTCCAGTACGTCAGCAACCTGTCGGGCGGCAACCAGCAAAAGGTGGTGCTCAGCAAATGGCTCTTTGCCGGGCCGGATATTCTGATTCTCGACGAACCAACGCGCGGCATCGACGTCGGGGCAAAGTACGAGATCT
>JAIFNM010000021.1:6814-7475 GCA_020047725.1 Betaproteobacteria bacterium | reverse complement strand
AGCTTGAACGCCAGTTTCTGCAGGTCGAAACCATTGGTTCCCGATGCGTAGAGCGCACCGACGACGGCACCGGCGCTAGTGCCGACAACAATGTCGGGGTAGATTCCCTGAGCTTCCAGAATCTTGATGACACCGATGTGGGCAAATCCGCGTGCGGCGCCGCCACCCAATGCGAGACCTACCTTTATCGACTTCGGTGTCACTGGTTTGGGAGTGGCTGGCTGAGCGACGATCACTGGTGTTGCGGCAGGCGGCGGAGCGGTTGGCGCGGTCAGGCAGCCGGTCAGGAGCATGGCTCCAAGGAGGGGTAGAACTTGGTACTGGCGCATGGAAGTCTCTTGGAATGAGCCGAGATTGTAAGGGAATAGAGGGTCTCAGGGGGCAGACCTCAAGACCCGCATGAATATTGGCTTCCCGAGGAGTGTTTTTGTAGATGCCCGTATTTATTGGCCTGCAGGCCGATGTGTTTCTCTATGCACCTTCGGCAGTCAGCCAGCCCGATATCTGTCGGCAAATTCTTCCGGAAGGTTGAGGCGGGAGAGCAGGGTTTCGCGGCTGATGTGCAGCAGTTTCTCGATCGCAGTGAAGTCATCCGGGAGCGCGGCGTCACCCCAGTCAGCGGTTGAATGGCGAGCGAGATTGACGGCCAGACTGACGTTTT
>JAIFNM010000021.1:0-6788 GCA_020047725.1 Betaproteobacteria bacterium | reverse complement strand
AACTCGGGCAGATGCCAGGTTCCGCATAAAGCCAGTTGCAAATCAAACAGATGGATGCCGAGAACCTGTTCCTGTACGGTCACGCTGCGCAGTGTTTTGTTGGCGAGTTGCTTGTCGCGGATTTCAAGGGCCAGTTTGGGCGCAAAACACCACAATAGAATTTCCGCGAGATCGTGCAGAAGGGCCGCCAGCGCGACTTCTTCGACGTTCATGTCATGACGCTCGAAGGCCCAGTCGTGCGCGTATTTCGCAGCGCGCTGTACACGGCGGATGACCTGCAAAACGCCGAGCAGCGCCTGCGGCTCGTTCTTGAGCATGACTTCGATGGTGAGCGGCGTGTCAAATTTTTTGAAGAACGGCTCGATGCCAAGCATCATCACCGCGTTGCCGATGGTCGTGATGTCTGAGCGCAGATGCTTGCCGCTGAATGACTGGATGTAGGCCAGAACGCGTACGGCCATCAATGGGTCTTGTAACACGATGGCGGCGATATCGCGGCCACTGATGCGGTCGATGTTTTTGCGCGCTTCTTCAAGCCGGCGCGCGGTCTGGCGCAGAATTGGCATCTCTTCGTTGTTAAAGAAGATTACCCAGGCGTCGAGGTCTTGCAGTGGCTCGGTCAGCATTGGCACAGACTTCAAAAAGTGCTTGAAAATGACGAGCCGCTGGTGGTGTTTCTTGCTGGCACATCATGAATAGTGGCTCATGGTACCCGCAGCGTCTATCGCCCGCAAGTCATGACCACGATTGGCTAACACCACTTTTTCCAGCGCAGAAGCAAATACGAAACAGCTTTTCTTCGAAGATTTCGACGCGCTGTCATATACTCAGTACTTCTTTGTTACGGGGGCACTGAGCAATCATGAACGCACAAAAAATTGCGGCGGAGTACGGCACTGAAGATTTGCTGATCAGCCTGTGCAATTCGGTAACCAAGGTTCTAACTGCGGCGACGCATAGCCAGATTCACTATTCCGGCATGGTGCAGCGAATCACCAAGACATGCCTCAAACCGGATATCGGTTGTTTCGTCCTGTTCGATGGCGGATTTTCCGGGCTTGTGGTACTCAATTTTTCCTCCCAGACGGCTATGGAACTCTACGAGAGTTACATGCTGAACATGAACATGCCGAAGGAAGACCTGGCCAGCTCTCATACATCCGACGAAGTAAGCAATGTGATGGGCGAACTGATGAACCAGATCATCGGCGACTTTACCAGCAAGGTAAGGCGCGAACTGCAAACCCACATTACGCAGAATCAGCCGAAGATGCTGGTTCTCACCAAGCAGGTGATGCTGAGTGTTGACACCCATCTGGACCAACCGGAAGCGCGCCGGGTGACGTTCTACACAGGCAAGGAGAACATTTTTTACCTGGAACTGGCCATCGACGGGACGCAGTTCATCAAGTTGCATGACTTCGAAACCCACGAAGCGCCCGATCCAGACGAACTGATCGCCCAGGCAAACGCAGGAACGCTCAAGCGGACGGACGTTCCGGCCTTGACCGATAACACGGATAGCGACGACTTGCTGAGCTCGCTGGGCATGTAAGGCAGGGTGGCCTGGAAGCCAATAAACACGGGCATCTTCGAGGCATGTTCTCGCAGACCGCCAATTGACGGGGTTTCAGGCCGATCGCTTGAACGAACCAAAGGGAACCGCCCGGTCATGCCGGGCGATTGATCTTTCTGAGTCAGAGAACAGTGGTAGGAGTGGGCGCCAGTACTCCTCTACACCGATTCGCTCGATTGCCTGTACCAATGCGATAAGACGAATAGTTCGTAGACTAGCGCCCTTGCTGGCGCGGCTGAATCAAGACCTTTCCGCCTCTTGGCGTCCACTGAACGGCCTCTATCCCTTTTGTCATGTATCTTTCCCGCCGGAGTATCGGTAGACTCACCACCAGTTTTACCCAGATTAACAATACCAACGAAAAGTAATCATGCAGCTTCAGGGAGTAGTTCGGCGCGAGGAGGTCCTATGGCCGCTCGGCAGCCCCTGTGTCTATTCCGTGTACCGTTCGATGCGTCCCTGATCGCGCAAGGCTACCCGCCGCCGTTTAGCGTGGCAGAGGTGCATGAGGCGGCCAGTGCGCTGGGCGGTGGAACCAGAAGCGTCCGCGACAAATGCCTTCCAAACCGATTAGTAGATTCCGATTCAATTCCGGCATGTGCGGGCGGCCGGAAGGTAGGCCGCATAACGAGGCCGCGGCAACGCTTGGACAGGAAGGCTTCGGTTTCTGAATGAAACGGGAAACGTGATAATTCGAACAGGAAAAATTGAAATGTCTCTGACCCCAATGGCAATCGTCGGCGCGACGCTGGTGATGCAGAACGACGGCTTCACCGTCGGCATGCTGGTCGCCTTCCAGATGTTCGCCGGGCGCATGAGTCAGCCGATGCTGCGCCTCGTCGGCTTATGGCAGGAATTCCAGCAGGCCAACATCGCCGTCAAGCGGCTCGGCGATATCCTGGACATGCCGCAGGAACCGCATGCGCTGATTCCGCAGCGGGAACAGACCGGTAACGGGTATCTCAGCATCCACGGTCTGGCTTTCCGCTACGGTGATCAACTGCCCTGGCTATATAGAAACCTCGACCTCACCTTCAAGCCCGGCCACCTCTCGGTGATCATGGGACCGTCCGGCTGTGGCAAGAGCACGTTGGCGAAGTTGATGCTCGGTTTCTACCAGCCGCAGGAAGGGCAGATCAACCTCGATGGCAAGGACATCCGTACGCTGGCGGCCAATGAACTGAGAAGTGTCTTCGGGGTGGTGCCGCAGGATACGGTGCTGTTCTCGGGAACGCTCTACGACAACTTGGTCATGGCGCATCCGCATGCCAGTTTCGAGGATGTGATTGCCGCGTGCAAGGCGGCGGAGATCCATGAGGTGATCGAGAAGCTGCCGGAGGGCTATCAGACGGAGATCGGGGAACGTGGGACGGGATTATCGGGTGGGCAGAAGCAGCGGATTGCGATTGCCAGAGCCTTGCTCAAGCGGCCGAAGATTCTGATCTTTGATGAGGCAGTTTCCAACCTTGATCAGCAGACGGCGGAACACTTTGCCAAGACGATCAACAAGCTCAAGGGGAAGGTGACGATGTTGTTCATTACGCATCAGATTCCGAGAGGGTTGCAGGTGGATGAGGTGTTTAGTTTTGATGGGCAGAGTCATGCCACCAAGGTTGAGGTGGTGGGGGAGATGAAGGAATGATGGATAACGGCAACGGTATGCTCGATGGGCGTTTGGGCGATGATCGCCTCGAAACCCGCGCTGAATGGCCACCTACAGCACAACAGTCTAAAGAGGCAATGTTTATGCGGCTCTACAGGCATAGGTCGCCAGGAACGTTTATTCCTGAGGGTTACAGTAGCATTCGATGTAGTTTGGCCTCCTCTTTTGGAGAACACGAAGCACAAAACAACTCACTTTGGGAGCATGCCGCATGAAACCGATGACCATTCGAAACCTTCTCTTGGGTGTGCTGCTCTCGCTGTCAACACTGACCGCGCTGGCACAGAAAACACCAACGGCGGAGGACGCCAAGGCCCGATTGGCCAAAGCCGAGGCGATGTTCCAGGAACGCTGCAAGAAATCGGGCGAGTTCATTCATCGCACGGCGGAGAACATTGAAGGCATTCTGCTGATGAAGCTCAGACCCAACGAAATCAATTATGGCGACCAGTACAAGATGAATGATCCGTATGGGAGGGATTTAGGCGGAGAAGGATATATCCAAAGTTTTGCGCGCGGATTTGAAACTCGTCAGGCCCAATTCCCTCCAGGTTCTCCCAACCGGTACGGCTACCGCTATGTCGACGCCATCGACCCGAACGACGGCAAGCGGTATCGATACGTTGGAAGCATCAAGGAGGTGACGCATACCTCCAGCATCCTGATGGGCGGAGATGGCAAATCGACTTTCAAGACCCAAGACTTCGTCCTCGACAAAATACCTGCGCCTGACCCTGCACCTCGTTACGGCGTCACGTACGACGACATCTCGACGCGCGAGGAACGTGATTACTGGATTGCCGGCAGTTCTCTGAAAGTTATCGACCTCAAGACCAACGAAGTGATGGCCGAGCGTATCGGTTACATGATGGATCGCGGACAGGGCAATACTTCGGGAGGCCGTGCGCCGTGGCTATTGGCGGCGAACAACGCTTGTCCAAACTTCGCTCGCAATCCGAACCGTCCGCCCACCAGCCATGAATGGTCGTCTCAGGAAATTCAAACCGAAGATTTCGTAGAAAAAATCCTCAAACCACGTTTGGAGAAATAATCATGACAGCACCAACAATTGCTGATTATTTGAAATACGCAAACCTCCAGATGGCGGCGGAAGCGTTTATATATGATGAAGATGCTCACGCATTAAAAACTGGCCAACAGTTAATTAGTGCCCTCAACTATAGGGGTCAGAGACATTTGCCTTTTCAACCGATGAGCCCATAGCCATGCCTCGCCGCCCACGTCTCCAACTCGCTGAAGTCTCGCTGCACATCGTTCAGCGCGGAATCAATCGCGAGCCTTGCTTTTTCGCCGAAGAGGACTACCACTGTTACCTCCATTGGCTGGAAGAAGCGGCTCGCGATTGTCGCTGCGCCATTCATGCTTACGCGCTGATGACCAACCACGTTCATCTATTGCTGACACCGACTGCAAACGGATCGCCAGCGAAGCTGATGCAGTTACTCGGTCGGCGCTACGTCCAATACATCAACCGCTTCTACCGGCGCACCGGCAGCCTGTGGGAAGGGCGCTACAAGTCCAGTCTTGTCCAGGCAGAAACCTATCTGCTGGCGTGCTACCGCTACATCGAACTCAATCCGGTTCGTGCAGGGATGGTGGTGGACCCTGGCCAGTATCGCTGGTCGAGCTACCGCGCCAACGGGCTTGGCTTGCCCGATGCGAGGCTGACGCCACACCCGCTTTATCTTGCCCAAGGCAATGGCGCCAACGAACGCGCGCAAGCCTACCGGGCCCTTTTTCGTCCTCATCTGGACGCGGAGGCAGCGGTAGATATTCGGCAGGCGCTGCAGCTTGGCATGCCCGTTGGGCGCGACCGGTTTGCCGAGTTGGTGTGTGCCACGGCGGGTATCCGATTCAACTCGGGCAAGCGCGGACGGGCGGAAGGCAAACCGCAAAACGAGGCCGCGCCAGTGGCTGGACAAAGAGACTTCGGATTCTGAACGGATAGAAAAACATGAGGACACGAATAGGAACAACTGAAATGTTTCCGACCCTTTGGACCGGCTGGATAGCGACGATTTGCTGAGCTCGCTGGCCATGTGAGGCAAGGTGGCCTGGAAGCCAATAAACAAGGGCATCTTCGAGGTATGTGCTGGTAGACCGCCAATTGACGCGGGTTGCAGGCCGATCGCTTGAACGAACCAAAGGAAATCGCCCGGTCATGCCGGGCGATTTAACTTTTGGGCTCAGGAAGCGGCGATCAGAGAATCATCCCCGCTCCAACCGTGTTGTTGCTTGATTCGTCGATGACAATAAACGCGCCGGTACCCCGGTTGGTTCCATAACTATCGGCAAAGATCGGTTGCGCGAGCTTGAGGCTGACCTTGGCGATGTCGTTCATCCCCAGTTTTTCGGCGCTCTGCTGTTCCATGGTGTTGACGTCCATGCGGAACCCGATGCCGGCGAGCATGGCCTTGCTGTCGCGCGTGGTATGGCGGACGAGATACTTGCGGCGCGGGTCGAGTGGCGATTCGGAGAGCCAGCAGAGCATGGCGTCAACCTGCTTGGTGACGTTGGGCAATTCGCCGGTCTTTACAATCATGTCGCCGCGCGAAATATCGATTTCGTCGTCCAGCAGGATGGCAATCGACTGCTCGGCGTAGGCGGTGGGCAGGGAGACACCCATGACCTGAACGTCCTTGACGCGGGTTTCACGACCAGAGGGCAGCACGGTCACAGCGTCGCCGATACTGATGTTGCCCGATTCGACGCGGCCCATGAAGCCACGGTAGTCATGCAGTTCCGGGTTGGCCGAATCCTGCGGGCGGCAGACGTATTGCACCGGGAAGCGGAAGGGCTCTTCGTGCTCGACGTGCGAGGCGGTCACGGTTTCGAGCAGGTCGAGCAGCGTCGGGCCCTTGTACCAGTCGAGGCGCTCGCCGCGTTCGACCACCATGTCGCCGTTCAACGCAGACATCGGGATGAAGCGCACATCCTCGATGTCGAGCTTGGCGGCGAAGTCCAGGTAGTCCTTCATGATCTTGTTGAAGACGTCCTGCGAGTAGTCGACGAGGTCCATCTTGTTGATGGCGACGACGAGGTGCGGGATGTTTACCAGATGCGTCAGGTACGAGTGGCGGCGCGTCTGCGTCAGCACGCCTTTGCGCGCGTCGATCAGAATGATGGCCAGATCGGCGGTCGAGGCGGCGGTGACCATGTTGCGCGTGTACTGCTCGTGCCCCGGCGCGTCGGCGATGATGTATTTGCGTGTGCCGGTGGTGAAGTAGCGGTAGGCGACGTCGATGGTGATGCCCTGTTCGCGCTCGGCCTGCAGGCCGTCGGTGAGCAGCGAGAGGTCCATGACCTCCATACCGCGCTTTTTCGAGGTGCGCGCGATGGCGTGCAAGGTGTCGGCGAGGATGGTCTTGGTGTCGTAGAGCAGGCGGCCGATCAGCGTGCTCTTGCCGTCGTCGACGCTGCCGCAGGTAAGGAAGCGCAGCAGGCCGTTGTCTTGAATCTGGGCCGGGATATTTTCAATGGCGGACATCAGAAGTAACCCTCTTTCTTGCGTTGTTCCATGGACGCATC
>JAIFNM010000270.1 GCA_020047725.1 Betaproteobacteria bacterium | reverse complement strand
ACGACACACAACGAATCCAAACCGCTGACGAATGCCGTGGTTGTGCTCACCGGCACCGACAGCAACGCCTTTGCCATTCTCGGTCGCGTTCAGCGCGCGATTCTTGAAAGTGATCACCCGGAACTGGAGGATCAGTTCTTTGAAGAAGCGACGGCCGGCGACTACGACAACGTACTTAGAACGTGCCTACGCTACGTTGATGTGCGTTGAAGGATGCAATGATGAAAACCAATCGTTTTGCAAACCTGTCACGCAACCGGCGCAACATGCGCAACGTACCGACTGCGTATTTGGCGCGCAAACAGGTCGACGCCAACGTGCGCAAGTATCTCAATGCCGCCTTGTCGGAAAACACAGTGCTCGCTTACCGCGCCGACCTGAAGCATTTCATGGCCTGGGGCGGCAGCATCCCCGCGCGACCCGAACGCGTTGCGCGATACCTCGCCTGTTATGCACCGACACTGGCGTTGTCGACGCTGTCACGGCGGTTGGTGGCGATTGGCCGTGCGCACACCGCCAGAGGCTTTACCTCACCAACCGATTCGCCGCTTGTGCGCTCGATGCTGCAGGGCGTTCGGCGTTCCTGTGACCGGGGTATTCGGCAAGTCGCGCCGCTTGAGAAAGCGGATTTGCTGAAGATGGTGCGCGGACTGACTGACGTGCGTGGAATGCGTGACGCAGCATTGCTGTTGCTGGGTTTCGCCGGTGCGTTTCGGCGATCCGAATTGGTGTCGCTGGATGTGGACGACATTCGGTTTACTGATGAAGGATTGCTGGTCCGCCTTCGGCGCAGCAAGACTGATCAGGCGGGGCAGGGGCGTGTCATTGCGATTCCGCATGTTCGCGGACGTTGTTGTCCGACGCAGAAGTTGCAGGACTGGTTGCAGGTTTCGGGGATCACGGACGGCGCAATCTTTCGGCAGATCAATCGGTATGGTCAGGTGTTGCCGAAACGGTTGTCTGCACCGGCTGTTGCCTTGATCGTGAAGCAACGCGCGGAATCGGTTGGACTCGATCCAACGCCCTTGTCCGGACATAGTCTGCGTGCCGGGTTTGCAACGAATGCGGCGAGACTGGGCGCTTCGTTGTCGAGCATTCGCCTGCAGACCGGGCATAAGTCGGATGCAATGTTGCAGCGGTACATCCGGGACAGTCAGATGTTTACCGACAACCCGTTATCGAAAATCTGGTGACGGTTTGCGGTGACATTGCGCACGCGCCGCCAAGTCACTTCTATCCAACGTTAACTTTCCGAAAATTTTGTTTCTTGCGCCGGTCTGGATTGGTCCTGACTGGTGCGACTTCCATTAGAGCTGATCATGCATGACCAGAGCAACGTTACGAGACGTACGATTGACCTGTCTTACGATCCAATCAACCAACTGCACCACTTACCGTTTGACGCGCTGGTGCCAGCGGCTGGTGATTTGTTCCTGGCATTGCGCCCGCAAGCAGACGGGGTGATTGAGGGCAGCGCGTTGGTGGCAATCAAGAACACCTTTGTTTCGGCGAATGACATCAAACGTGTATTGCGGATTGCCGTGTCGACGCATCACAAACCCAAGGATGGCATTGTCACGCTCTTGTTGCCGGGAACGCGCTTTGCCATTCGTATACATGGTCACGTAGATCGGAAAAGTGAACGTGAGAGCGACGTTCAATCGTATTGTTATTCGACCGGGACCAGCTTGCCGCTGGGTTTTCCGGGCGAGAGTCTTACCGCAACGGTTCGATACATCCTACTGCCATCGTGGGTGTTGCCACGGTTGACGGTGATCTATGCTGAATGGGGAGTCAATCTCGCTGGCGTTGCGATATTAGAACCGGACGGCCACTGACAGCATTGATGGAATTTTCTGAAATCATCAGCGTCACAATCACTCAGCATCGCCACCGTGCAACGCAAATACAAACAGTCCTTGTCAATGCTACTGAACCATCAGTTGGCGCTTGGAAGACAAACGCTCCAATGCAATACCAATCGCGCGCTCGTCAAACAAGCGCGCCTTACGTGCAGCAGCAGCCTCTCCACCTGGCCAGTGTTTCAGTCCATCTTGAATTGCAGCAACGCTAGCTTCGCAATCTTCTTTGTCCAACAACCAATCAACTGTCGCTAGCAATTCCATACCAAAAGGCGACTCAAACCCGTCAATCAATTTTGCGGTGTACTCCAGCGCGTCATGGTATGGCTTGGCCTCTTCACTTCTTAGGTAGGCGTGCAAAAAGTCCTTGCGGCTATCGTCAAACCAAATGACATCAAGCGGGTCAGCATCGCTGATCCGCTTTTCGGAATGTAGGTAGCTGCCATCTAGGCTATTCAACAAATGGTCGAGTCTGTTCGCATACGGCCCATACTTGTGAGCTACAAACTGCAGATCGAGTGGGTTGCGCTCTGGGGAGAACGCCTCGATAGCGCGTTCGAGAAACCAAGCCAGTTTCTGAATTTCAAGGAAACTGCATTCCATCCCTAGCACCCAATATCGACGAACTAGCTCAGCGATAAGGGCACGGGCCGGGGTCAGCTTCTCAACACCAGTGCGCTTGGCAACGTTTTGATACTCCTTGGTTGGCTCGAAAACAAAAATATCGACATTCTGAAGATCACCCAAGGCTCGTTCAATCTGGACACGAACAGCAACCCAGTCGAGACCGCCGTTACCCGCGCCCAGTGGCGGCAAAGCCACGGATTTCACCTGTTTCTCCAACAGGAAACGGCGCAAATCTTGCAGTCCATCAATAACCCAAGCCATCTGCGATGGCGCTTTCCAGTGCTGCTTTGTCGGAAAGTTGATAATCCAGCGCGGTCCATCGAGTTCGTTAACCTCGGTGACAAACATCTCTCCTGTTTTGACCTGTTTGGCTTTGCAAGCAGCCGCGTACTGCCGAAAGTTCTCGTCAAAGCGTTCCTTGAACATCAATGCGATGCCCTTACCCATTACTCCGACGGTGTTGACCGTATTGACGAGTGCCTGAGATTTGGCTTCCAGCAGGTTGCCTTGAGTAAAATAGATCATTAAAAATACCATCCCGGTAAAACTCGAACATCCAATTTCAAACCTTTTGCCTGAATCAAAGTATCCAGCGAAGTCTTGACTGCATCCGTATAACAAACAATCCCCACCAATGCCTCAATCGGCAGGTGTCGATGCACCAAAGCTTCGGCCTGATAACGCTCAATTTGCTCCGGATCATCAGGATTGCGTTGGAAGTTGCGAGCCTGAAGCAATGGCCAATCGACTTCGCTGAGCTGGCCAATATCGTTAAAATACCGAGTCAATTGAGGATAAGCATGCCTATCCGTAAAGACAAATTTCAAGCCTAATGATTCCACTTTCGGCAAGGTCGATACGAGAATACAGATTTCCTCATTCCTGCGTTTCGGTACTGCACCCCGTCCTGTATAGATGTTGTACATCATGGGTGAAAACGGGGTGAAATAGAAGGGGACGTAATCAGCCAGCGTTCCCCACGGGGGGAGCGGCACGGCGCGATGCGTTCGACGGCTAATCAGATCGGCGTTGCCAATTGCAAGATAATTGGGGTCTTGTACTGGTGAGTTCGCACAATGGATACCATTATCCAAAACCCATGACACATTGTCGCGGTGAACAATACGCCAAATCAGCGCCTTATTTTGGTTCAAATTTGGGTAGTGATTAGCCATTCATCACCTTTGTGACGAACACATCCAGTCTTGCATGAATTTTCCCGGTGCGAAAGTATTGCACATGCCATTATTATGATTTTGAAGTTTCTCAGCGCAAGAAAACTCCTTGTCAAGCATCGTTTGCAAAACCAGTAGTCTATCACCTACCCGTTTTTCCTACCCAAGTTCGGTCTGGGCAATTTGGACCCGCGAAGAACGGCAGCAGCGATAATAAGTCTGGTGTTTCGCGTAATGTAGTGCGTTCATCAAAAGGGTAATTTATGCGTGATGCTGCGATAAACCTGCGTGCTCTCCCTGAGCAGCGCGATCTCATCGACTATGCCGCGAAATTACTTGGCAAGAACCGCTCGGACTTCATGCTCGAAGCGGCGTGCGACAAGGCACAGGCGGTGATGATCGACCAAGTATTTTTCGGTCTAGATACCGACAAGTTCCGGCAGTTTACTCAGTTGCTGGATGCGCCACCTGAACACAATCCGGGACTTGAGCGCCTGATGGCGGTAAAAGCACCGTGGGACGTCAAAGCGGCCAAGACATGAGTGATTGCTGTTCTTCCCCCAGTTGCGACACCAACCATCCGAAAAAACATCATTGCCCGGTCAACGGACGCGAGTATTCGGAGGTTTCAGTACGAACCATCTCCCATCACGTCAAGGATGCGTGGACTTGGCAACCATCTGGCGTTCGCTATTTTTTCTGTGACGACCCTGCTTGCGACGTTGTCTATTTCGGTGATGATGGCTCGACGATTCTCAAGTCGCAGCTGAGAACGCTGGTTGGCATCAAGGAATCCTCGGACACCAGCCTCCTGTGTTACTGCTTCGGAGTTACCAAGGCCGATTTCGCCGTCAATCCAGTGGCGAAGGACTTTGTTGTTGCCCAGACCAAAGCCGGACAGTGTTCGTGTGACACCAGTAACCCATCGGGGCGGTGTTGCCTGAAAGACTTCCAAAAGCCCGAAAGTTGAACGCGCGCCTGTGCCGAGCACATTCCGGCACTGTGCTTAAGTCATCAGGTGGCGATTCTTTCAAGCGGTCTGATTTTCGGGCTTGGTTGCTGCTCAGCCTGCCACAAGTCCCACTGTGTTTGCATGCCAAGCCACACATCAGGGGTGGTGCCAAGCCAAGCGGAAAGGCGCAGGGCCATCACTGCAGTTATCCCCCTCTTGCCGTTCAACACCTTGAAGAACGTGACACGGGAGATTTGCAATTCCTTTGCCGCAGCGGTTACCGTCATGTTGTCCGGTATCCATCCGCGCAAGACTTCGCCGGGGTGCGCTGGGTTGTGCATTCTGCTCATGACTTGCTCACTGCATCCCGATAACCAGCCGCTTGCCGCAAGCGATTGCGTATTTGCGCAGTGTTTCGAGCGATGGCGCGTGTTTGCGGCTGCCAAGGCTCGACTCGATGCGCGCCAGCACGGGTTGGCTCACGCCCATCTTGGCAGCTACCTCGGCCTGTGTCATGCCGGCGTCTTTTCGGGCTTGTAGCAGCACGCCCAGCGCCGCGAATTCATCCTCAAGCTCGTCGTAGGCTTCACGAAACCCCGCGCTGGCCTTTCGTTTCTCGGCGGCGTGCGCCTTGGGGTCGAAAGCGACCGGCTTGAACTTATCCATTCTGTAGCTCCTTCAATCGCTGGCGGGCAGTGCGCAACTCTTTGGCAGGCGTCTGCTCGGTCTTCTTGATGAAGCCGTGCAGGATGACCACGCGACGACCAACAAGAGTGCAGAAGAAAGCCCGCCCAATTCCTTCACGGCCCTTGGCGCGAATCTCGAACAAGCCATCACCAAACGGACGGGTGTAGGGCATCCCGAGATTGGGTCCATGCTCCACCATCTGTTCGACTATCCGCGTGAAGCTGGCCTGGATGCCATTCGGCCAAGAAAAGACCTCGTCCTGTACGGATTCGCTGTAAAACTCAATAGTGAATTCCATGAGTTAATATAGCTTATATGCTATTAAACAGCAATCGTCAGAGTGTCACTGCACGCAAGCCGGGTTTTGCAGATTCGGCCTGCTGTGCGATTCCGGCCTGTTCGAGAATCCAGGCTTCAATTCTGCTGTGCCACATACGAAGCAGGTCCAACGGACGTTCCCGGTAATGCTTCTCAGCGGTTGCGCTGGGTTTGTGTCCCATGATTTGAGCAACTACGCCCACCGGCACTTCGCACCATTCTGACAAACTACCAAAGGAGCGGCGCAAGCCATGCAATGACAAGGCTGGAAGACCTGCGGTACTGATCGCTTTTCGATGGGCAATACTCGGCTCTTCCAGGCGTCCCGTGGCTGATGTCGGGCTGCTAAATACCCAGGGTGAAGGTTTCCACGTCGTTCCGGCTTCTTTGAGCGTTTTCAAGCGGCGCACGGTAGGCAACGTGTTATTTCTTCTTTGCAAGTCGAGCAACAATTTGGCAAGGTATGGCGTAAGCGGTATCGTGCGCTCGCCTTCCACCTTGTCATGGATCGTTAGGCTGTTCCACTGAAAATCGACATTTTCCCAGCGCAAACCGGTTAGCTCGTTACGGCGCGCACCAGTAATCAGCAATCCTTGCAGGTATGTACTAATCGTTGGGTTCGGGATGCGTTTCACGGCTTCAAACCATAGCTTTAATTGTTCACGCTGTAACGCGTCGCTCTTGGCCTTTGACTTTGGCAAATGCTCGCGGCTTACCTTACGGGCGCAGGCATCAGCAGCGGCTATTCCATTAAACTCTTTGCGCTCATTGCACCAATTGATAAACGCACGCAGTAATCGAAAACCAAGAGCGGCTTGAGTGGCGCGCTTTGGTGTTTCCGCTTCCAACCATTCGGCAACGCGTTCAGATGTCAGCGCAGAGAGCGGTAACGGTGCCAACGAAGCGAGAACGCCTGCGGTAAGTGCACGAGCCTTTGTGCCTTCGCCTTTGGTGCGGTTGGGAAGCATCACTTTTCTATGGTCGAACAATGTGCGTTCCCCCCATTTGGGGCTGCGGGCTTCAATATAGGTTTGCCAGACTTCGCCCACTGTTATTTGACTGCGTATAGTCGCAATTTCGGCGGATTTCTGTGCTGCGGCTTTTGCGGCTCTTCGGCAACAACTTGTCGCGGGTCTTTTCCTTGGTCAATGAGTTTCTGGAGTGTCCTAGCCTGCTCCCTTGCATCGTCAATACCCCAAGCCCGCACATCGCCAATGGTGATTCGCACGTCTTGGGCGGTCGCCAACTTGCTCTGAAAGACAAAGGCTTTGCTGCCTTCTGCATTCCGTTTTCCTGGCGGCGTTGCTCTGACAGCAAGGCCGGGAGTGTCAGAGTCCCAAAGGAAAGCCTGCGCCTTGTCGGCAGTAAAATCCCTTATGCGTCCAGCGGTCAGTTTGATGCGTGCCATATCCACCCTTTCCGTAACCCCGAATGCTCACCAAAAGTTTCATGTAAGCACTTTGTAAGCGGAATTATGGGATGCACTTCAATTTAAATCAACTCATGGATTGTTTGTAAGTTGATTAGGTGCCTGTTTATTAAGGACAACATATGTTTTGCGGAATGCGCTTCAACGCCTATAAATGCCAAAAATCAGGGATTGAAAATCCGCGTGTCCGTGGTTCGATTCCGCGACTGGCCACCAGAATTTAACGCCCAACCCTTCTCGGTTGGGCGTTTCCATTTCTGCTTCCCGCAAACCACGCGGGGTTCGCGCCTATTCTGCGTGTGCCGGGGGTGTGCACGGTCTGGGCCGCAGGGCAGCCGGTTTGACTCTCTTCTGCCCTCTGTTCTCTCAAAATCTCCACCAACTCTTTCGCGGTGGCACGCGCAGTCTGCGTTGTTCGTCAAACACTTATGCGCGTGCCATCGGGAGTGGTTTGCTTGCGTGTTTGCACGAGCAGAATTGTCGTGCATCAAACCGCAAGGTGGCGAGGCCAACCCCAGAGTCACCCCTTGGGTGGAAACGGATCGTCGCCGTAGCTGTTGCGCTCACGGATCTGCCCGTCTCGTCCCTGGATGAGCAACTCACTCTGTTGGTTGACGGCGATGCCCCTCGCGCGGCCAATCGCCTCTCGCTGCGTATCATGGATCGATGTGATACGTTCGTTACCTTCCCCGCGAACACCCCACTGATCACCGCCATTGATGGGTACAACCCATTGGTTCTTTCCGGTCATTTTAAATACTCCAAGAGATGAAAAAATGTACAGGCTCTGGAAATCAGCGCGAGCCTGGGCGCATCGGGTATTGGGCTTATGTCATAAAATTTCCTTTCTTGATGTCTGGTTTCATGGGATCGTAGGGATCATGCCAACGCACCTGCTGCGCACGGCATCGAGTACAGCCCTGCACGTTGCTGCGTGACCACGAGCGCACCGTAGGCCGCGTGCTGCGCCTCGGGCTCTGGCTTGCCCTTGTCCTTCTGCTTGATCTTGAACAAATCGCTCGGCTTGGCGCTATCCAGACCCGCTCGTTGCATGATCCGTTCCGCCGTCGTGGCTTCCCCTTTGAACGACCACAGGGCTGCGAACACCTTGGCTTGACCGTCGGTGCATCGAATCGGCGTCCCGTCACCATCGGGCGGTGTTACCCATTTGAAATCCACCGAGAATGGCCCATTCACCGGCGTGGCTGGATCAGAAACTGCCGGTTTCGTGGATGGCGGCGCAGAATCGATGAAAGCAATCCCGCCGCCGTAGAACGTGAAGCGTTCCTCCAGCGCCAGCCACTCCACGCCAGTCCCGAACGGCGATCCGCGCGTGGTACGCGGCTTTGGTGAAATCACGCGGATGTCGCCACTGGGCACCCGCACGCGACCCAGCAGTGTGGGCTCTTGCCATACCCGCGTCAGGTCGCGGGCCAACAGCACGGGCGAACGGCGAGCATCGCCAAGCCGCCATACCCCGTCGCCCAGATCATCGATGCCGTCGCGACTCTCGATCCCGAGCGCGAGACGCATCTTCTGCCGCAGCCAATCTTCGTCCAGGGTAAGTGCCGCGACGTCGTCGGCCTCGACGGTGACCGGCCCGCAATCCGGGCAACGGCACACTCGCTTGCCATGGCCGTCGCCCCAAACCTGCGCCCGATGCTGCTGGCAGTGGGGACAGAGCACGAATTGCGGATCCAGCGTCGTCGGTTTGATCGCCTTGCCGAGAATGGACAATGCGCCCGTCTCACGCGGCGAAAGTGTCGCGCGCAGCACCGGCATGCCGCCGGTGAACAATCGGCAGACCAGGGCCCACGCATCGTGCCCCGTCATCGATCAGTCCTCCAGCACCGGCGACGACTTCATCACATCCGCTTCCTGAGGAGGCTCCTGAACGCTCAAGGTCTGACCCTTCTGCAAAATGCCCACCGCGACCAGATAGCCCTCCAGTTGCGCCTGCATCTTGGCGTCGAACTTATGCAGGTTCAGGCGCCCCTTGCTGGTCACTTCGATGGTGACCACCTTGGGACGTGTCCTTCCTGGTTCGGGCGGGTAGTACAGATTGACCTGTGCCGCCGTCACTGCCCACTGGCCTTCCAGCGGGCCGGGCAGCTTCTCCTTCAACAGTTCATGTACGGAGCGTTGCTGGCTGGACTGCATCGCAGTGCAGTCGATCTTCAGTGCGCTGTCCGGGCTGAGGAGTGTGAGTGCCTTGAGTTGCACCATCGAGAACCCATCCTCAAACGCTTCCTGCACGTCGAAGCCGGTGCGCAGCATCGACAAATCCAGAGTCGGCGACTTGATCCGGTGTGCGTTTGCTTTGACGCCCAGCACATGCTCGGCGAAGGCCTCGACCAGCATCTGCTGGTATTTCGCGCCGCCCCGCACCAGAGTCCGCACCACGCCGGTGGCCTTGGCGTACTCAAGCACCATGTGAATATTGGGATTGCCGACGCGGCGCTTCAGAGTCGAGCCCTCGCTCAGCATGGCCATGTCCTTAATGTGGACGGACAATAGGAACACGCCCGGACTGCGCTCGATCAAGTGCGCCTCGCTGCCGTCGCCACATTGCAGTTCGCGCTTGTAGAAGGCCGAGATTGCCTGGCGCAGTCCAACCAGCGCGCTGTCCGCTGTGTTCGGCTGACGTTTCAGGCCCAAGTCGTATTGCTGGGTCTGAGGTCCGTGGTTTTCCCAGAAGCTGAAATCGTAGGCACGGTCGAACAGTGCCGGATGGTGGACGTAAAGCCAGAACGAGCGGTGAATGTCGCTTTGGCACAGCGTAAGTCCCACCAGAGCGGCACCGTCTGCTACAACGGCTTCGAACATCGCCTGCTTGCCCGCCGCATCGCCCAACTGGACGCTGGCTAGGAGGTTGGCAGTCATCCGGTCGCGGGCGTCGGTGTCGGGCCAGATTTTGACCGCCTCGACCAAGACCTGACTGGTCTCAGGCGTATCGTCCCATGCAAAGCCGTCAGGCACTGGCAGACCGTGGGAGGTCAGGAAGTCGCGTAGCGTGGTGTCCACCGGCAGCTCGAGCATCACGTCGACAAAGGTCTTCTTCATCTTGTTTATCCTTTCTGGATCGGCGTCGGAGGTCTGCGACCGATGTTCGGAATGCACTCGCCAGCGACATGGTTACTGAACACGTACCTCACATAAGTAAAGTAGCGTGATACACTCGCGATTCTGAACCGCAGATTTCCGCTTGTCAATCAAATAAGCACATCTAGACCTTTCATGTATCACGTGGCTATACTATCGACCTTGCTTTCATTCACTGATGGTCTTTCCACTAGAGGAGCACCGCCATGGCTTCGGCGTTAGGAGTACGCCTGCGGCGTTTGCGCGAGGCAAAGAAATTGACTCTGCAGCAGGTCGCCGACGCGGCCGGATGTACCAAGGCGTACATCTGGGAACTGGAAATGAAGGACGGCCAACGCCCGTCCGCCGAACGGGTTCAGGCACTGGCCAAGGTGCTGGGCGTGACGATGGAGGACATCATGGGGGAGCCTATCCAGAAGGTTCCCGAAGCCAGCCTTGAGGATGTGGCCTTCTTCCGCGAGTACGCCGGGATGACAGAAGAGGAGAAGAAGCACTACCAAGACGTTCTCAAGATGATGTTTTCGCGCAAGAGCGGAGACTGAGGATTGAGCGAAGCGCAGGCACTGACGGGTTCCATTGCCTCCAGCCATGTCATCAAGTGGTTACGGGCGTGGTACAGCGAGGGCATGCCCGACGCCATCGATTTGGAAATCGTCCGGCAGATGCTGCCGTCCACACCTTATGGGGCGGGTGTTCGGGAGATCAAGCCGCCGGTCGAAATCATTGGCGAGGCGTTCGAAGGAGTGCTGGCCCGCGATCCTGATGACCACGCAGTTTGGGGTATTGCCTACAACGGGAAGGCTCGACGTGAGCGGCAACGCTTCACTATTGCCCATGAATTAGGCCACTTTATCTTGCATCGCAGTCAGAAGCAGAGTTTCAACTGCGACAGCCAGAGCGTTCACACCGGCATCGATGGCCTTCGCCAGATTGAGCGCGAAGCTGACGAGTTCGCCGGCAACCTGCTGATGCCTGGCGATCTGCTGCGCGAGTGGATATCGAATCAGCGCATTGATCTACATTTCCTCAGTGCGATCGCCAAGCGTTTCCAGGTCTCGTTCGAGGCGTTGTGCATCCGCTTTATCAAGTTCACCACGCAGCGTGCGATCCTCGTCTATTGGGACAATGGCTTCGTGAAGTACGAATGGCGCAGCAGCAGTGCCGTCAGGACGCGGGCGCGCATCCGGCGCAATGGTGATCCACAGGAGCCATTGCCGGGCACGCTGGCAGCTGATACCAGTGTCGAGCAAGAATGGGATGGCACGGAAATGTCAGCCGCGATCTGGTGCCCGGAAGAGGCAGCACACATGAAGCTGTGGGAGTTCAAGCACAGTTACGGCGCACGTGATCGAATCCTCACGCTGTGTGGGAGTTCAAGCACAGTTACGGCGCACGTGATCGAATCCTCACGCTGCTCCTGCTCGAAAACGCCGAGCCACGATCATGGGATCGGTCTTGGCAGGACGGCGAGAGCTTTGACAGCTTTGATCAGTTCGTCTCGAACGGGCAATTGCCGGTACGGTAAGAAGCGCGCGATGACAGGCTTGCCGACCCAACCCATAGATGAAGAACTGCAGACGTTGCAACGCGATGTGCAGCGAATGCTTGGCCGTTGTCTTTTGCGCCTGCAGCAGTACGAGAAACTGATGAAGGCCATCGTGGCTCACCACGAAATCTCCGTGTCAGGATCACCTCTCGAATCGAACCAGGCGGAACGCATTGCGAATGCAGCCAGCAAGACACTGGGCACCTTGGTCGGCACGCTACTCGGGACGTATGTCACCAGCGGCGAGCAAGAAGATGTTGCCGAAACAGATACGCCCGACAACATCATCTCGTTCAAGATGAAGATGAGCCTGCGCATGTCGGCCGAAGATTACGACAGGACGCAGAAAGACCTGAAGGAATTGGTACTGCTACGTAACAACCTGGTGCACCATTTCATCGACCAGCATGACCTCTGGAACCTAGACGGATGCCGTGGTGCGCATGATTCCCTGGTGGCAGCCTACAGTCGCATCGATCAACACTTTGAGCAATTACGAGGCTGGGCCGAGCACATGGATCAGACGCGGCGCGTGGCGGCGGAATTTGCCCAGTCCGATGCCTTCCGCGATTTGGTAATCAATGCCATAGCGCCGGATGGCTCTGTGGATTGGGCCGCGGCCGGGATCGTTCGTGCGCTGCGGGAGGCGGCTGACGAGTTGGCTGTCGAGGGATGGACACCCGTCGCCCCGGCTGGACGATGGATTGCCGAAAGACACCCCGATCAACTTCCAGCCAAGTATGGGTGTAGCAGCTGGCGGCAGGTCGTGCACGAATCCCGTGTATTCGAGCTTCGGTATCGTGAAGTGAATGGCCAGCGCGCGGCATGGTATCGGGCCAAACAGACATAGATGGTCAAACCCGCACACTCCCGCGTCATGGGTGCTTGTTCGTAAATACTGCGAAACCCAGGCAGTCCTTGTTAAGTTCAGCCTGATGACGACAGACTTCAATTGCTTTTTGTAAAAACGGCATTGCCCTTTCGCTCGTGATCCAGTCATTCCACGCGTTTTCATCCGCTGGATCGAATTGTCCTGGTTTGGGGAATTCGCTCAGCCATTCGCCTTGCCATTGCCACTTTCCATTCGGTTTGCGATGGAGGACATACATGTATTGTTTCACTTCTTCCACCGTTTCTGGAACCGGAGCATGGACCCAGTCTTCCAGTATCT
>JAIFNM010000051.1 GCA_020047725.1 Betaproteobacteria bacterium | reverse complement strand
AGCATGGATGGCCGGGGTCGAGCCTTCGACAACATCTTCGTCGAGCGGCTCTGGCGCAGCGTCAAGCACGAGGACGTGTATCTCAAGGGTTCGCAATGCGACGCCGTCACCCATCTCCGATTCGTTTCTGATGGTGGGTGCCAAGTGGCTTCACTCGGAACCGCAGGGTGTTTTCAAGAGAGTTCCGGACGAGGTTCGACGAACGATGTGTTGTCCAAAAACATCGCGTCACGAAAGTGATGTTGGTTGCGCTTCGACAAACATCATCGAAGACCCGAGTGACCCCGGTACATTTGATTGCCTCGACTGTGGCATCTTTTTCTCGCAAGAAGCTGCTGAGTATGTGGAGCAAGGGAAACAGCGCGAAGGAAAACCATCCCCGCGTTTCGGCGCTCGCGGTCTGCACAACATCAATCTGGGCGGTGGCAGCACCCCGTTGCTGATCAAGCTGTACGGCCCGAACGACGACGTGTTGGCGACCCTGACTGAGGAAAAAGGGGAGTGTATTGACCCCGGCTACGTTGACTTCTTCCTGGGTCCGAATTGTCGGCCGGCGAAGCACCAGCGTTACCTGGTTGAAAAACTCCCTGATGGAACGGTTGGTGTTTTACATGACCAACCACAAGTCCTTGCCCGTAATTTTGATGCATGGGTAGCGTTTTTGGACAAGTGGATTAGCCGGCACGAAGACACACCATCACGAGGTGTGGTGCTCTGATCGGATTAACCTGGAGGTGCGTGCAAGTGCTCCTCCGGGTTAATCAAACGGTATTGAAATTAACCTCGGACGGACGCACAATACATTTGCATCGTGTTGTACCGCCTCACGTCCTGTGATCGGCGTTTGCGACCAGTCTGCCCCTGCCACTGGTACGACCGAAAGGTCTGGGGTTTCCTCAAGCAGTTTCCACCCGAACGGGAAGATTTCACTTCCCGTTCCGGGCGTGCGATCTCCCGTTTTCTCGTTTATCCATCAGGAGGTCGTTATGTCTATTTCTTCTTGCGCCGCTGTTGAGGCGCGCGTTCTTGCCGAGGTCGATACCGGAAGATGTCCGTTTTGTTGGCATCATCCGTATGAAACCGTCGATGTCATGGTTGGCCTCATGCGTGTCGCCATCAACTGTTGTGATCGGATGATCGCTATGTACTACGCCGAAGGATCCGAGCGTCGGCAACGATTCAAGGCGGTGTACAAGCTAATTCGTCAGAGTAACGACCCACGTCGTCGCCGACGTCAGTTTCGCAAATATCAGCGTGTTCTGACGCATCAAAACGGTGGTCAGTGAAAAACTGATCTCCTTCTCAATTTCAAAAAGGAGACAAAGATGTCGAAACCTTACACAGTGATTTGTGTTCACCCGGATAACGGGCAAATCGTTTGTCATCACGTCAAAGCGAATGACGGTACCCATGCGTTTGCCGTTGTAGCCGCTAACGTCGATGGAGACATCGATATGGTGGTTGCACTGGAAGGGCATCAAACAGAAGGCGAGGAATTGACCTTTGCTGGCGAAAGTTTGGTGGATAGCCAAACCGTCTTGGAACAACAGGATGTTTTTGGTGACCCGGCGGTGACAACCCCCGAGGACGAACAGCCTCCCGTGGAAATCGTGGTTCGGCTGGATTCAAGCTATATACCGGAAGACGGCGATGCTTTCGACGCAGTTCAATCTGCGCTGGAGCATTTCGAAATTCCGGCAACCTTAGTGCAACGTGATGCTGATGCGAAAACACGGATTGTCATCGGTCTTGAGGGTGGCATCATTCAGGGTGTCACTGGCAATGTTCCTATCGACTATCTGGTTTATGACTACGATATCGAAGGATGCAGCGACGATGATGTGGTCACCCGACCCGCATTGGATGATGGCGATGTTGAGGTTTACGCAGCCGGCATCTACGAAGCCGTGGTGAATGCGGCGAAAATCGTAGAGATTTTCGAGGCGCTTGCCTCTGAAAACCGCGAGCAATAACCACTTGCAGTGATTGTGGTGTTGAAACCATCATCGTATGTACAAATGGTGCAGAGGTTTGCCAACAGTGTTTCTACGCTGGCAAACATTGATCTATCAATTCAAAGCCCCGCGCTCAGGATTCCACCTGGCCGGGGCATTTTCTTTGCTCGTCGTTAAGGAATAGATGCAATCGGACACTGGCCGACCGGTGCGGGTGATTTGCAGCAAGCTACAGCCATTGCAATGGACGTAACAATACGTCCTATCCACGCACCGTAATCTGTTCCGGGGCGTGGCTATGCCGCGGCAAGCATGAAGTCGACATGCACCTGGTCAAAAGGAAACACGATCAGGCCGTCATCAGTCCTCGATAGAATCCCGCAGTTGAGCAAGGCATGTACATCACCATGCACGGCTTTCACGTCTCTGCCAACACGGCGGGAAGCCTCGCGGATTGACAGCGGACCAGCGCCAGTCATGGCCTTCAGCAGGTCCCACCTTTTTGCCGTGATCGTTTTCCACAAATAGGCGGGCGTCTCGAAGGTGATGTAGCTGCCTTGTGCCTTTCCTGTTTCCATTGTCTGGATAAAGCGGCGGCTTGCATCTTCACGGCTGGCAACACCAAGCATTACAGTTTTCATTTCGAATCCTTCCATTGATCCACGTCACGCCAAAAATCAGCAATCAGGGCGGCCGGTGTGGTGTAGTTGTACGGCGTTTCAATCTCGCCGACGTGCCGATGGTCGCCTTTTCCCGTTTCGTTGCCGTAACGCAGCACGCACACCCCGTAAACGACTAGCGCCAGGCTGTATTTAAGGTCATGTAAACTTCCAGGTACAGACGCCGGCACTCGATACACCCGAAGTTCGGCAAAAGCCTCATCGCCTTGCGGTATCCGTTCATTGAGCAGTTGGTGCGCTTTCATGTTGGACAGAATAACAACGCGTCTTTGTGTTGTCAATTACTCCAACAATACTACGACTATCAACAATGAAGAGCTCCATGGATACCCGCCAAGCAAGATTTCCGAATCAACGGTCCGTAAATCGGAGCTGTCCGGCCCGGCCAACAAATCCGAATCGCTGATTCGGATGTTCGATTGAACCCAGCTTACCCAGACCTTCTCGTTCTTCCCCCTGCGTCAGAATAGTTGTCGCCTCTTTAAAACAAGAACTCGGGGCGGCGACAAAGGACAGGAATGGCAAGGTACGGACAGAAATTCATGGACAGAGCAGTAGCCCGATTGCGCTCGAATAGTAAGCGTGCGATGCTTGAGAAAGTTGGCCTACCCAATAAGTCAGAAGCCTACTCACCAATTGAGTTGGTCGCACTATGTCGAATTGCTCAAGCTCGATGACGAGCTTGAACGCGGGTTCTACGAGAAGCAGGCCATCGCCAAGTGCTGGTCGGTGCCTAAACAAAAAAGGCAGAAAGCGTCATCGCTGTTCCTGATCCTTGCCGTCAGCACGGACAGGGCCGGCATTCTGCAACTGTGCGGCACAAGGCCTGTTCATCGAACAACCCACCGATCTGCTGCGCGAGCCGTATCAAGTGTCGGAAACGCAGCTCGAAGCGGTGCTTTGCGGCCACCTCCAGCAATTCCTCCTCGAATTGGGCAAGGGCTTCACCTTCGTCGGCCGGCAGTATCGCATCACGCTCAATAACACACACTACAAGGTCGATCTGGTCTTTTATCACCGCATCCTGCGCTGCTTTGTGCTCACCGACCTCAAGAGCAACGAGGTACTGCACCGCGACATCGAACAGATGAACATGCATCTTGGCTACTTCGCCAGCGAGGAAAACAGCGAGGGCGACAACCCGCCGATCGGCATCATTCTTAACCGCAACAAGGACGATGTTCGTTGAGTACGCCCCGGCCACAGCACGCTATTCGGGGGACCGTAAGGATTCCTGCGTAAATGCGTAACAGGCGTTTTTCATCACTGAGAGCTGTTACGCCCCAGCATGAATAGAGTCAGGCGTGGACTTTGGCGGTCAGATCAAGGCCAAGAGCCTTCATCACGGCAAGAGTGGTTTTTAAGGTCGGGTTGCCGCTCTCGCTGAAGGAACGGTAAAGTTGTTCCCGAGAGAGACCTGTTTGAGCGGCGATTTGTGCCATGCCCTTCGCACGAGCGACGACGCCAAGCGCGTGTGCGATGTAGCCTGCGTCATTTGTCTCAAACGCTTCGGCCATGAACGTCGCTATTGCTTCATCAGAAGCCAAATCCTCAGCGGGATCGTAGGTTGTCAATTTCTCAGCCATTTCATTCACTCCATTCAGTCGCCAGACGCTTTGCCGCCTTGATGTCTTTGGCTTGCGTGCTCTTATCGCCACCGCACAGCAAGACGATGATCGTGTCGCCTCGTTTATGAAAGTAGATACGGTATCCGGGGCCATAATGGATACGCAACTCACTAACCCCTTGCCCCACCGATTCCACGTCCCCTGCATGACCAAAGCCAAGCCGGTCTAAGCGAGAGGCGATCAAGCCGCGCACACGCTCATCCTTGAGCTGCATTCGCCATTTACGGAAAGTCTCGGTTTGCCTTATTTCGATCATGTCTTACTGTAGTTTATAAACTACGACTTGACAAGCGCTTCCTCGGATTCCACTACATCAGGAACGTCACGCCGTAGTCAATCGGTGCCAAATCGCGGTCTCGACGCTCGTACATGCCGAATCGGTTGGTATGATGTGTTCGATAGGGGCTGGATGCGGCGGCCAATTCCGGCGTCAACTTCATCCCCTCCACTTACAGTTCTTTGAACGCCGGCGTCATCGTATGGCAGTAGTGGAAGAGAATGAAATGGCTGGTCGAAATAAATGAATAAGGCATAAGCACCAAGTAGCTTTCGTAGCGTAAGGAAGGAAATGATCATGCCGCGCACACTTGAATATACGCTCTGTCGATCGAACGAAAAAAAGCCGCTTGTAACGCTGAATTCTCCCCTGGGCAACGGTCAGGAACTCAATCCGGACGCGTTGCGTCGCCTCGCCCACGAGCTATACCGTCTTGCGGACTTGGCGGACGCTCAGGACATGGGCCGCGCCTACCGACCCAAAAACGGCACAACGGAATTTTGAAGAGAAATTTAACCCTATGGCAAAATTTCTGAACACCGATACAGCTAATGATTACAACGCAGAGCTACCATTGGTTGGTTGTGGTGCGCGAAGTCGCTGGATTGCTCGGCAAGCAATTGGGACGAGTAGAATGAAACCTCCTGGAAGAATGAGGGCGACCAATAACAGAAGGGCGGTTCGCAAGGATTTCATAGCCACCATTGTGGAGCAACGTCCCGCTAAATAATGTGACTAGCGTCACGAAAGGACGGCACCTCGACGACCAGGGGATCAGCAATTTTAGGTATTATCCGGCCCCCCGAGCGTAAGCTCATAATTCCACCACCACAAAAGGAATCTACATGAACAAATCCGATCTCGTCGACGCCATCGCCGTCGCCTCCGGCCTCACCAAAATCGACTCAGCCAAAGCGCTTGATGCCGCTGTTTCCGCTATCACTACCGCTGTGGCCAATGGTGATACCGTCTCCCTGGTGGGTTTTGGTTCATTCAAGGGATCTGCCCGTGCGGCGCGCGAAGGAAAGAATCCGAAGACCGGCGAAAAGCTGACTATCGCAGCAACTACGGTACCGAAGTTCTCCGCCGGCGCAACGTTTAAGGCGGCTGTAGCGAAAAAGTAAGCTCTACTTTCGCGCATCGGAGGATCGCCGACAGGGTGGTCGAGTAGCCCAAAGGGGGGGGCCCAAGCCCAACCCCTCGAAATTTCCCACAGGCATCAAGTTGGCACATTTTCTTGTCCGCTATTACGTCCGCCAATCATGGCGTCCAGCTTCTCGCCAAACCAACATTTTCACGGACAACTTAAGCTCGACCGCTAGCCGTTCATTTGACGGACAAGGGCGGAGAGGCTACATTATCACTTGGTATTACTATGTGATAAGAGGCCCACTATGGCAACGTCCCTCAAGATCGAAGACACGCTCAAAGGTCGTGTTCAGCACCTCGCCAGCCAGCGCCGCCGATCAGCCCACTGGATCATGCTCGAAGCCATCCAGCAATACGTCGAGCGCGAGGAAGCCCGCGAGAACTTCAAGCAGGAAGCCTTGGCATCTTGGGCAACCTATCAGGAAACCGGTCAGCACCTAACCGGCCAAGAAGTACGCACATGGTTGAACACCTGGGGAACCGAAAACGAAAAGGCGGTGCCTGTGTGTCACAAGTAATTGTCACCGAAGGCGCGGCGGTAGGCTTGGAGCGATGCCGGCAGTTCCTCGCTGCCAAGACTCCGGAAGCAGCCAAGCGAGCCGGCCAGGCCATCGAGCGGCAATTCCTGTTGCTGGAAGCAGCCCCCGACATTGGCCGACCGTTCCCTGAAATGCCAGAACTGCGCGAGTTGGTGATTGCCTTCGGGGATTCCGGCTATGTGGCCCTGTACCGCCATGAAGGGGATGACGATGTGGTATATGTCTTGGCATTCCGGCACCAGAAAGAGGCTGGCTACGGATGAGTGCGTGAATGAATTCCGCCAACTGGCAGCGTTGGTGGGAAATCTCGAGGGGTTGGGCTTACTACCCCAGTGACTTGTTGAGACTGGGGATCGCCTTGAAGTCGAAAGTGTCCAGACTCTTGGTCTGCGGAAACCGGGCCTGCCGGATTCGGCGCTCCATGTTGCGCCGATCCCGGTCGATCCGTTCCAGTTCGCACAGGCGCAGCAAATAACGTGGGTGATCGACCTGTTCTCTGACGCACTCGAAGGCCACCTTCTCATACTCTCGTGCGAAGATCGGCAACTTGAGCGATTTCAGCTGGTGAGCCAGTAACACCTGCGGTAGTACCGTCGCTTCCT
>JAIFNM010000161.1 GCA_020047725.1 Betaproteobacteria bacterium | reverse complement strand
GCTGGCCAGTGACGATGAAGCCAGTTACCAATATCCGCGCTGGTGGCTGGCGCGATTGCGCCGAGCTTATCGGGATAATTGGCCGCAGATTGCCGCTATTGGTAACAGCCCACCGCCGATGACCCTGCGCGTCAATCAGCGCCATGGTTCAGTGACAGATTATGCTGAAAGACTTGAAGCGGCTGGCCTTCCCGCACGGCTGGTCGGTACGCGTGGATTGATTTTGCAGAAACCGGTATCGGTTGACGTCCTGCCGGGTTTTTTCGATGGCCATGTCTCGGTGCAGGACGCGGGTGCCCAGCGTGCCGCTGAGTTGTTGGCCCCTGCCCCTGGTTCGCGGGTGCTTGACGCCTGTGCCGCCCCTGGCGGAAAGGCTGCGCATCTGCTCGAATCTGCCGACCTTGATCTGCTCGCGCTCGATATCGATGTCGGCCGTGCAAAACGTATCGAGGACAATTTTCAGCGTCTTGGCCTGAGTGCTGCAGTCAAGGTTGCCGATTGCAACGCGGTCAAGGATTGGTGGGATGGCCGACCGTTCGACGCCATTCTGGCCGATGTACCCTGTTCGGCATCCGGCGTGGTACGTCGCCATCCTGACATCAAGCACCTGCGTCGCGAAAGCGACATCCGGCATTTTGCTCACACACAGGCCGCCATGCTTGACACGCTGTGGTCTTTGCTCAAACCGGGCGGTAAGCTGTTGTACGCGACCTGCTCGGTGTTTCCAGAGGAAAATTCGGCGCAGATTGACGCCTTCCTCGTACGCCAGCGTGGTGTCGAGCGCCTGATGGAAGAACAGCTTCTGCCCCTGGATGATAACGACGGATTTTATTATGCGTTGTTGCGAAAAGCTGTTTAGATCGATTCTTTTCGGCTTAGGACTGCTGCTTGCCGCATATACGGCCCAGGCGACGGACATCAGCGTTCGTGGTCCGCAGCTTGTTGTCAACGAAGACGGCTATATCCTCGCGGCCGATTTCAACATCAATTTCAATTCACGGCTTGAAGAGGCGGTAAACAAAGGGGTCGTTCTCTACTTTGCCGTTGATTTCGAACTAACCCGCTCGCGCTGGTACTGGTTCGACGAGCAGGTCATTCGTCGCAACAAGACCTTTCAGCTCTCCTATCATGCCCTGACCCGTCAGTATCGATTATCCACGGGGGCGCTACATCAGAGCTACAACTCCCTCGATGAGGTGCTGCGCGTGATTTCACGCCTGCGTAACTGGCTGGTACTCGAGAAGGGCGAGATCAAGAATGAGCAGCCTTACCACGCTGGTCTGCGCATGCGACTTGACTTGACACAGATGCCCAAGACCTTTCAGGTCAGCGCGCTGTCGAACAAAGACTGGGATCTTTCCTCCGACTGGTTGCGTTGGACTTTTACGCCGGTCGAAGTTCCACCTTCGTCAGCTACACCGGCTTCAGGTGAGGTCAAATGAAGAACCTCATCATCGTCGCCGCATCGTTTGGCGGCATCCTGCTCTTTCTGCTGGCCTCGGCCAGTGCCAATACGGCATTGTTTGCCAGCCATTATCCATGGTTGCTTGGGCTCAACGCGGTTGTCGCTTTATCACTTTTTGCCCTCATCGTCTGGCAGGTGCGTGACCTATGGCGCGAGCATCGTGCCAAGGTCTTCGGATCGCGGCTCAAGCTGCGCTTGATGCTGATGTTCGGCCTCATGGCCGTTCTGCCCGGCGTACTGATATACGCCGTGTCGGTGCAGTTTGTCACCAAGAGCATTGAAACCTGGTTCGACGTGCGTGTCGAAAAGGCGCTGGAATCCGGGCTCAGCCTGGGGCGTCGGGCACTTGATTCGCTGCTCGACGATCTCGCCGAAAAGGGGCGCTCCATGGCTCAGGATTTGGGCGAGCAATCCGAAACCAAGCGCCGTCTTGCCCTCAGCCGCCTGCGCGAGCAGACTGGGGTGCAGGATGTCGCCCTGTTTACCGCTGACGGCGAGTTGCTAGCCACAGCCACCAGCGAGCTTGCTGCGTTCATGCCGTTGCAGCCCTCGCAGGAGCAACTGCGGCAGGCGCGCGGAGGGCGCGGCTATCGCGGGATCGAAAGCAACGGTAGCAAGGAAATGGTGCTGCGCGTTCTGGTACCGGTCATGTCAGTCGGACTGGGCCGGGAGGCGCGAATCCTCCAGTTAACTCAACCGGTTCCCTCGTCTCTCGCGCTCAACGCGGATCGCGTGCAGGAGGTCTATCGCGACTACCAGGAGCTCTCGCTGGGGCGCCAGGGGCTGACGCGCATCTATGCCATGACGCTCACGCTGACCGTATTGTTGGCATTGTTCACGGCGATTGCCATGGCGTTTGTTCTGGCTCGCCGCCTGTCTGCACCGCTATCGATTCTCGCCGAAGGAACGCAGGCGGTCGCTGCGGGTGACTTTACACCACGACAAGCGATTTACAGCCGGGACGAACTTGGTGTGCTGACCCAGTCCTTCAACCAGATGACGCGCCAGCTCGCTGATGCGCAGCGTGATACGGAGCGCCACCGTGCCGAGGTTGAATCGGCGCGCGCTTACCTGGAATCGATTTTGGCCAACCTATCGGCAGGCGTGCTTGTTTTTGACCGCAGCTTTTTGCTGCGCACCGTTAATGAAGGTGCGAAAACCATTCTCGATGAAGAGTTTTCCGATCTGCTGGCAATGTCAGTAGACGCTTGGCCGCGTGAGCAGATTTTCGGACGGGCAATCCGCGACGCATTTGCTGAGCACGGCAGCAAGGAGTGGCAAACCCAGATTGAACTAGATCATGCGGGCGGCCTGCCGCAGATTTTGCTGTTGCGTGGCACGCAATTGCCGGAAGGCACCAGTGGCGGTTATGTTGTGGTCTTCGATGACGTTACGCGCCTGATTGCGGCGCAGCGCAGTGCGGCCTGGGGGGAGGTGGCGCGGCGTCTGGCGCACGAAATCAAGAACCCACTGACGCCAATCCAGCTCTCAGCCGAACGCCTGCAATTCAAACTTGCCAATAAGCTGGATGGAGCCGACGTTGAAATGCTTAACCGTTCGACGCAGACGATCATCAACCAGGTGCAGGCCATGAAGCGCATGGTCAATGAGTTTTCCGATTACGCTCGCATGCCAGCCCCGGAACTGGCGGCGCTTGATCTTAACGCCCTGATCGGCGAAGTGCTCGGCCTTTATGAAACGTCACATGCGTGTATTGACCTTAAGCTGGCCCCCGATTTGCCCGCGGTTTGGGGCGATGCGACCCAGTTACGCCAAATCATCCACAACCTTCTGCGCAACGCCGAAGACGCACAGGAAGGCGCGCACGAGCCTCAGATTGCGGTCGTTACGCGTTTCATCGACGATATGGTCGAGCTGTGTGTAAGCGATCTGGGCCCAGGTTTCCCACCTGAGATCATGGCCCGCGTTTTTGAGCCTTACGTCACGACCAAAGCACGTGGCACAGGCCTCGGTCTGGCCATCGTCAAGAAGATTGTCGATGAGCATCAGGGGCGAATCAGGATAAACAACCTGCAGCCGGTTGGGGCCGAGGTAAGCATTCTTTTGCCTTTGGCTGCAGAACAGACCGTAATTCCGAGCATCACCGCAACACTTTAAGAGAACACACTATGGCGCAAATACTGGTCGTCGACGACGAAATGGGCATCCGCGAGTTGCTTTCCGAGATTCTAGCTGACGAGGGGCACACTGTTACGTTAGCCGAGAACGCCGCTGCAGCGCGCAAGAGTCGCAGCGAGAAACGACCGGATCTGGTTCTGCTCGACATCTGGATGCCGGATACCGACGGTATCTCGCTGCTCAAGGAGTGGTCAGCGGCTGGTTTGCTGACTATGCCGGTGGTCATGATGTCCGGTCATGGAACGATCGACTCCGCTGTTGAAGCAACACGAGTCGGTGCCATCGACTTTCTGGAAAAACCGATTGCCTTGCAAAAATTGCTGGCGACAGTCAAGAAAGCCCTCAAGCACGATGTTTCACCACAAAAGCCACCGCTTACGCTCGACGCTTTTTCCCGTTCGCCGCTGCTCAAGGATCTAAAGAAAAGGCTCGAACAGGCCGCCGCCAAGACCTCAGTGCTGCTCCTCAAGAGTGCCTCAGGCAGCATTGCCGAGATCTGCGCGCGTACCTTGCAGACGCCCAAAACACCCTGGCTCGACCTTTCTGCATCAAGCGCTCCGCTGACGCAGGAAATGCTTGAAAATGCTGCTGGAGGACTTCTGTTTATCGCCGACTTGATGCTTTTGGGCAAGTTGCAACAGAAGAATCTCATTTATGCGCTCGAGCGGCTTGAAAAACACAATCTCCAGTTGGTTGCGGCATCGACACGGTCGCTCACGGCGCTCGATGAGGCTGGCTGGGACGCGGCACTCGTGTCGCGTCTGGGCGAAGTGTGGGTGACTCTGCCGCAGCTTTCCAGTCACACCGATGACGTTCCGGAAATTGCCGCGCTGGTGCTTTCTCACCTTGTCGAGCGCAGTGAGGTTCCGTCGCGCAACTTCTCGAGCGGTGCGCTGAACGCCCTTCGTATGCATCACTGGCAGGGCGAGTGGGCCGAATTGCTGGCAACCATAAAGAATCTTGCCCTTTCGGCTCTGGACGAAGAAATATCGGTCGATGATGTGGACAGCATTCTGCTGCGTGATGCGGGAGATGTGCCCAAAAAGCCGCCGGTGCTCCCCATGTTCAACCAGCCCTTGCGCGACGCGCGCGAGGCGTTCGAACGGCTTTACTTTGAGCATCATCTGAAATGCGAACGCGGCAATATGACACGCGTAGCAGACAAAACAGGGTTGGAGCGAACCCATCTCTATCGTAAGCTGAAGCAGCTGGGTTTGAACCTCGGGCGGCGCAACGAAGAACCGGAGTAATTCCATTACGATTGGGTGATGGAGGGATTCCATTTCGAAATCGTTTGTGACGCGAAGAAAAGCCGCAGGCTGTGCTTTAGGACGGCAAGGCGAAGTCGACAAAGTCACGGACGGTTTGGGAATGGAATAATCCCCGGCAAAATCTGTTTCAGGGGGAATCATGCGAATTGTCATCCTCGGTGCCGGTCAGGTCGGTACCAGTGTTGCTCAAAGTCTCGTTTCCGAAAGCAACGACATTACGGTGGTCGATAGCAACCGTGATCGACTTGAGAATCTTCAGATTCGCCTCGACTTGCGGACAGTGGCTGGAAGCGCCGTTTTACCCTCCGTCCTTGAAGAAGCTGGATTGGCAGATGCCGACATTCTGATCGCAGTGACCCAGAGTGATCAGACCAACCTCGTCGCATGCAAGCTGGCGCATTCGGTTTTTAATGTTCCGACGCGTATTGCACGCCTGCGTTCGCGGGAATTCCTGGACAACCCAGCCCTGCTCGCCGACGAGAACTTCGCCGTCAGTTATGCTCTGTGCCCGGAGCAGGTGATCACCGACTATCTCGTCAAGCTGGTCGAATTCCCTGAGGCGTTGCAGGTGTTATCGTTTGCCAGTGGTCGTGTCGCGCTCGTCGCTGTTAAAACCTACGCCGGTGGTCTGATGGTCGGCAAGCCAATCCGGGAGATGAGCGAGCATCTTGGCGGTACCGTTGAAGCACGAATCGCGGCAATTTTTCGTCGCGACCATGCCGTTCCTCCGATCGGCGATACGATCATCGAGGATGGCGACGAAGTTTTCGTGTTGGCGGCCGACGAGCACATTCGCCGCGTGATGGTCGAGATGCGCCGGATGACGGCACCGGTGAGTCGAATCATCATTGCCGGTGGCGGGAATATCGGTCTTCGCGTTGCCCAGCAGCTTGAAGACAAATGCTCTGTGAAGCTCATTGAGCACGATCCGGTGCGCGCGCAAATGATCGCCACAAGCCTCGGTAAGAGCCTGGTGCTGCTTGGTGACGCGACCGATGAAAATTTGCTGCAACAGGAAGCCATTGACGAAACGGACCTCTTCCTGGCGCTGACCAACGATGACGAAGACAACATCATGGCTGCCTCGCTGGCCAAAAACATGGGCTGCAAGCGGGTGGTGGCGTTGATCAACCGGCGCGCCTATGCCGATCTGGTGCAAGGCGGACCGATCGACATTGCCATTTCTCCAGCGCAGGTTTCAATTGGTGACCTCTTGACGCACGTCCGTCACGGCTTTGTGGTCAAGGTGCACAGTTTACGACGTGGGGCGGCCGAAGCGATTGAACTCGTCGTGCATGGCGATCCGAAGACGTCACGGGTGGTCGGTCGCCGTGTCGGAGACCTGCCGGTGATTCCAGGCGCCACGCTGGCCGTGATCGTGCGCGACTTCGATAAGATCGAGGATATCGGCTATCAAGGCATGCTCATGCACAAGCGCAAGGGGCACGTGGTTATCGCGCACAAAGAGGAAATCATCCAGGCGGCTGATCATGTCATCGTCTTTTGCCTGAACAAGAAAGTTGTCCAGAAGGTTGAACAATTATTCCAGGTTGAAGTGGGCTTCCTGTGAGATACCGCCTGTTTCCGGTCCTGCACGTGATGGGGATGCTGCTCGTCTGCTTTGGTGTTACCTACTTGATGCCGATCGCAGCCAGCGTCATCAACAACGACGGGGCACTGGAGGAGTTTGTCGACGCCATGGGCGTCTGCATTCTGGCCGGCGTGTTCCTGTGGTGGCCAACTCGCCGCTTCAAGCGCGAACTGCAACCGCGGGACGGTTTCCTGCTGGTCACCCTAGCCTGGGTGATGATGGCCGCCATTGCCACGGTGCCACTGATGATGGCCATTCCGAGCTTGTCGTTCACCGATGCCTTTTTCGAGACGATGTCCGGGCTGACCACCACGGGTGCAACGGTGCTGACTGGCCTCGAGTTTTTGCCGCCGTCGATCAACATCTGGCGGCACGAGCTCAACTGGCTGGGCGGCATGGGAATCATCGTGCTGGCGGT
>JAIFNM010000102.1 GCA_020047725.1 Betaproteobacteria bacterium | reverse complement strand
GAATTGGCGGCTTGTACACCATCCATGGCCAGTACGCGAATTGCATTTGCCAGCGATGCCTGAGAGAACATTTGCTTACTCCTGGTTCAGTTATCGGCAATAACTGTGTAAATATCGAGAAATACAAACGCTTTTTGTCTATTCAACGCTAGGTATAAGCAGGTTATAGCCCGAACGGCAGTGCTTTACGGTGGTTGTAATACGAAAAAATGCGACCGTATGCAAGAGCATAGTGGCCGCTTGAAGGAGACTTACTTGCCGGCGAGATGCTGCCGAAGGGACGTGCTGATTGATTTCAGGATCAGGCAGCAAGACGTTGCGCCCGCATCAAGAACCCCAATGGAACGGGGGCCAAGACGGGCGGAGCGGCCGATACGGGCCTGGAGGCTCTTTGTCGAGTCGCGTCCGGACTCTGCGGCGACGCTCATGGCCTGCAGACACTGGATGAAAGCTGCACCGTCGGCTAATGCCTCGCGGTAAGCAGCCAGGGCTGGAGCCATCGTATCGATCAAAGTTTTGTCCCCCACCTTGGCGTTGCCCATGCTCTGCACGTTGGCAACTGCAGAGGCGAGCGCGTCCCCGAACAGCGCTGCATCCATCTGTGATTGAGGTTCGAGTGTTTTGACGAAGCCTAGGAAGAAGTTGCCGTAAAGGGGGCCCATTGAACCGCCAATGTCGTCCATCAACGCCTGAGAAAGCTGCTCGAAGGCTTTGGTCAAGTCATTGGCATCTGCGCCGAGCGCATCAAGTCGCGTGCCGCACCCGGTGAAGCCTTTACTCATGTTGATACCATGGTCGCCGTCACCGATCAGGCCATCGATTTCACTCAGGTAAGCACGATTGGCGTTGATTGTGGTGATGAGGTCGCGAACCACGTCGCCCGCACTGCTCAGTGTGATGGCAGGGCCGGTGATTGTGCGTTGGGTGTGTCCCGTCTGAGTACGCGCTGCAGTAGTTGCAGTGGCGGGGACGGGGGCAGCGCCAGCCAGCGCGCCGCTGTAACTACGGTTGGTCGAGGTGTCGCCGGCCACAGTGATGCCGACCGACTTGCATGGATGCTTGAGGCAGTTCTCCAGTTCGTCGTCGAGGCGCATGATCGTTAGTGTTGCCCCCATCATCTCAAGCGAGGTGAAAAGGTTGCCAATTTGGTTGAACGCGATCTGGATACCCTGTGCTTCGAGGCGCTTGGCGACTTCACCGTATAGGATGTAGAGTTCCATAATCGGCGTGGCTCCGAGGCCGGACAACAGGACAGCAACGCGATCATTGGTCTTAAACGGCAGGTCGGGCAGGATAACCTTAAGCATCATTTCGGCCATTTCGGATGCGCTGACCGTATCGCGTACGTCGATACCCGGTTCGCCATGGTGGCCGATGCCAACTTCCATTTTTCCGTTCTCGATAGTGAAATTGGCGTGGCCGACGGCCGGTATGATGCACGCCGAGAGGCCGACACCGATGCTGCGCGTGTTGTCGATCGCCTTTTGCGCCGCCGCAATTACTTCTTCAAGCGAACCGCCCTGGGCGGCTTTAGCTGAACCTATCTTCCACATGAGGATTTCTCCGGCGACTCCGCGGCGCTTGGCTTCGTCGCCTTTCGGGGCAGACGGCACGTCGTCATTGGCAACGACTGTCTTGACCGTGATGCCCTCTAGTTCGGCCATGGCCATTGCCATCTTCACGTTCATATTGTCGCCAGCGTAGTTGCCGTACAGGCAGGCAACACCCGCGCCGCCATTGGCAGCCCGCATCGCATCGTGGAAGCTCTTGGCAGTCGGGGATGAAAAGATTTCACCGATGGCGACTGCATCGACCATCCCGTCGCCAACATAGCCTAGAAAGGCTGGTTCGTGGCCCGAGCCACCGCCAGTGATTACGCCAACTTTGCCGGGTTCCGGTGCCGCTACGCGCTTTACCACGCGCGGATTATCTGTGCCGACCACTGAACCGGCGTGTGCGGCCAGCCATCCGGTCAGCATGTCTTCAACCACTAGATCAGCGTTGTTGATGATTCGGTTCATTGTCATGATTTTTACCAGAAGAAAGATTGTGAGAGATGTGGGTCAGCACTGAACATTTGACCAGCATCGACCCACGGATAAAAGAAAGAGAACGGTGTGAACATAATAATCTAAGGTGATCGGATGATCAACGCGAATAAATTTTTAACACCGCTGTTTAGTACTGATATTTTGATATTTGTGTGAATTATTGGCTAAACGTCGTATTTTTCGCAGAGTAATCAAGCTTTGGCTCGAATGTTTAGTGCAAAAAAGTTACGTCTGTGAGAAATACCCCCATACCCCTGTTGACATTCGTCTTTTCTAGTCCCACAATTTGCCTTACCAGAAGAGCTTTTGCGCATTTGGTGAACATTTGCACATTTTCGAGTATTCAAACATGAAACTAGCAATTGGTTGTGACGAAGCGGCTTGTGACCTCAAGGAAGTAATCAAGGGCCATTTGCTCACACAGGGCCACGAAGTGCATGACTTCGGTACCTTTGATGGCGAGCCGGTGCTTTATCCCGATGTCGGTATCAAACTCGCAGAAGCAGTCGCCGATGGTACGTTTGAGCGTGGCATCCTGCTGTGTGGCACAGGCATCGGTATGGCGATTACCGCCAACAAGGTAGCGGGCATTCGCGCCGCGCTGTGTCACGACACCTATTCTGCGGAACGCGCGCAACGCAGCAATGATGCCCAGATCATTACGCTCGGAGCTCGTGTCATCGGTACCGAACTAGCAAAAACGATCGTAGATCATTACTTAACATCGAGTTTTGACGGTGGGAATTCAGCGGCAAAGATTGAGCGAATCGCTGCATACGAGAGTCGTAGCGATCTGTCTAGAGACTAGTTGTATCAGAGTAAGGGCGCAGTTGTTGCGTGAGTAAGCCTAGAAAGCTGCAACTAGTGAGCATTGTTGAAAATAGACTTTATTTATCTTGACAAATGCTTAAAACCAAAGTGAGCAGTTTGTAGAAAAGAGCGGCATTCTGAGGAGTCATCGTCGTGGTACTTGTGCTTGGTATTTCAGTCCATTATTCAAAGGGTTATGAATGATACCTGCTGAGCTTTCCGATTCGGCCCAATTGATAGTTACTGATCCGACAGGGATAGAAACGGGCACACCATTAGTTTTGGCGAAGGGTGTGACGAAGAGCTTTAACGGAGTGCCTGCGCTGCGCGATGGATGCTTGGAGTTGCGGGCGGGCAGTGTACACGCGCTGTGTGGCGGAAACGGTGCGGGTAAATCGACTTTTCTGAATATCCTGATGGGGATTCTCCAGCGCGATGCAGGATCGATCTGCGTCAAAGGTGACGAGGTCAATTTCGCAAGCCCGAATGAGGCATTGAACGCCAAGATATCGATCATTACTCAGGAGCTCTCGCCGATTCCGGGGATGACCGTCGCGGAGAACATCTTTCTTGGACGTGAACCTAAGCACCTGAAGATTGTCGTTGACTATCCGCGACTTTTTGATCGCACTGAAAGACTTCTGGAGAAGCTGCACTTCGATATCGATCCCCGTGCGCCGATGCATCGACTCAGCTTGGCACAAACGCAGCTGGTTGAAATCGCCAAGGCCTTCAGCCACCAGAGCGAAATCATCATCATGGACGAGCCGACATCGGCGATCGGGGAAAACGAAACCGAGATTCTGTTTGACGCGATTCGTTCGGTTTCGACCCAAGGTGCCGGGATCATTTATGTGTCGCACCGGCTATCCGAAATTTTCACCATCGCCGACCAGTACACGGTCTTTCGTGATGGAGGATATATCGAGACGGGACTTTTGGCGGATATCGACCGGCGCCACCTGGTACGCCAGATCGTCGGTCGCGAACTTCACGCAGGTAGCCGCAGTACGTCAAAAACGGACGGCGAGACGGTATTATCAGTCAAGAATCTGAGCCGGCAAGGAGAATTTCAAGACATCTCGCTGGACGTCAAACGTGGCGAGGTGCTCGGCGTCTACGGTCTCATCGGGTCCGGACGTAGTGAATTTCTGAACTGTGTCTTCGGCATCACAAAACAGGATTCGGGTGAGGCAACCTTGTTCGGCAAAGCCATCGGCAAAGGGAGTCCCGGCAAGGCAATTCGTCAGGGGCTCCAGATGATTACCGAGGACCGCAAGGCCACAGGGTTGGTTCTCAGTTCGTCGGTGGCCTTCAATACGACGCTAGCGGCGCTCCCCAAGCTGTCTTTCGCGACCTATATCTATCGCAAGAAAGATCGCAGCCTGATGCAAACGATGATCGAGCGTATGCAAGTCAAGCTGGCCTCGCCGGACATGGATGTATCCGGTCTCAGCGGCGGCAATCAACAGAAAGTCGTTCTTGCAAAGTGCATGGCAACTGATCCGATTTGTCTGCTCTGCGACGAACCGACGCGCGGGATCGATGAAGGCGCCAAGCGTGAGGTATACGCGTTTTTGGTAAATTTTGTTGCCAAGGGCGGCGCTGCCATCGTCGTTTCATCCGAGGCACCTGAAGTTCTTGAGGTCAGTGACCGCATTGCCATCTTCAAAAAGGGCCGCCTCGCTGTTGTGATTGACGGTCACCAAGCATCGCAGGAAGAACTCTTGCACCTCGCATCTTGAATGGGGTCATTTATTAGCATGAACAACTCAATTTCAATACCAATGAACCAGAACAATCGCCGGATTCGCAATCTGTTGGCGGACTACGGGATCGTCATCGCGTTCTTCTTTCTGTGCATTGGACTCAGCGTCGCCAATGACAACTTCCTGACCTGGGGGAACTGGGTCAATATTCTGAGGCAGACTTCGATCAACGGAATTCTGGCTATCGGCATGACCTACGTTATCCTAACCAAGGGGATTGATCTGTCGGTGGGCTCGGTGTTGGCACTCGGCGGACTGGTTACGGGTAGCCTGGTGACAGGTGCCGCACCACATAGCGCATTCATCAGCATGTTGGCCGGGCTTGCAGTGGGAATCGCGCTCGGTGCGGTTAACGGCGCGCTGGTCGCCCGGCTCTCGGTCGCTCCCTTTGTCGTTACTTTGGGCATGTTGAGCGTCGCACGCGGTCTGACCTTCATCTACAACGACGGAATGCCGATTGCCAACCTGTCGAAGGATTTCCGTTTTATCGGTCAGGGAATGCTTGGTGAAGTCCCGGTTCCAGTGATTATCCTGGCCATCACCTTCTTCGTCTTCTGGTTCATCCTCAAGTACACGACGTTTGGGCGCTATGTCTATGCCGTTGGTGGCAACGAGCGTAGCGCCAAGACCAGCGGCATCAGCACTCGCTGGGTCATCTTTACCGTGTATGTGATCTCCGGACTTCTTTCCGCGCTCGCCGGATTGATTCTCGCTGCACGCACCACATCCGCACTTCCCCAGGCCGGAGTCGCCTATGAACTCGACGCGATCGCCGCGGTGGTCATTGGCGGAACCAGCCTGAGTGGAGGTGTCGGCACCCTGTCTGGCACGCTGGTAGGAGCACTGATCATCGGCGTGATCAACAACGGCTTGGACCTGTTGGGTGTTTCTTCATACTACCAGCAGGTCATCAAGGGAACGATCATCGTGGCAGCTGTGCTGCTCGACGTTTCGCGCAAGAAGCAGGTCTGAGTTTCTCGTTAGTAGCCCTTACCGCAGTACCCAACCATTACGGAGAGATGAAATGCGACTTCTAAAGATAGCAGCGATGACTTTGGCTCTTTCGATTGCAGCCACCGGCCCCTCGTGGGCGCAACAAAAAAAGACGTACAACATCGGCGCCGCAGTCTACGGCCTCAAGGGTGAGTTCATGCAGTTGTGGGCGACCGCACTGAAGGAACATCCGGCCGTCAAAGACGGTACCGTCAAAATCACCATCTTTGATGGCAATTACGACGCGCTGACACAGAACAATCAGTTCGACACGATGGTCACGCAAAAGTATGACGGAATTCTCTTTGTTCCGATTGATATTGAAGCGGGGGCCGCTGGTGTGGAAAAAGCTGCTGCAGCCAAGATTCCGGTAGTAGGTTCCAACACTCGGGTTAACAGCGACAAGTTGACGTCCTATGTGGGTTCCAACGACGTCATTGCTGGCGAAATGCAAGCAGAATCAGTTATCAAGGCTATCGGCGGCAAGGGGAATGTCGTTATTCTTGAAGGCCCGATCGGGCAATCCGCACAGATCGAGCGTCGCAAGGGTAATCAGAACGTATTGGCCAAGTACAAGGATGTCAAAGTTCTTGAAATGAAGACTGCCAACTGGTCGCGCGCAGAAGCCTTGTCGCTCATGGAAAACTGGCTTACCGCCCATTCCGGAAAAATCAATGGGATCATCGGTCAAAACGACGAAATGGCCTTGGGTGCCATCGAAGCGGTCAAGGCTAAGGGTATCGATCCCAAGAGCATCCCAACGGCGGGCATTGACGGTGTAACCGATGCGGTTCGTGCAGTGCAGGCCGGCACCATGGTTAGCGTTCTGCAGGACGCAAGCGCACAGGCACAGGGAGGTTTGGATGTGTTGTTGCGCAGCATTACTGGCCCAAGCTATAAGCCGCGTTCAGATATCTGGACGAAATATTCTGCTCAAGGTCTGTCATGGGGTGACGGTACCGCCAAACAGTTCAATATTCCTTGGACACCAATTACCAAGGCGAACGCGGACGCAATGTTAGCTACACGCAAGTAATCGAGTTCAGTAGGGGACGGCGTATTCTGCCCCCTACAATTGAAACGGATAATTTGGAGCCAAGAGCATGGCAAAGACGTACGAAGAAGCATTCAAACTTGATGGTAAGGTCGCGGTGGTCACAGGAGCTGCAGGGCCGTTTCAGAACTGTTCGCTGCCCAGGGCGCCAGTCTGGTGCTACTGGATATCAACCAGGACGTTTATGAAGTGGCGAAAAAGTTGCCGGGAAGCCATTTGGCCATCGCCTGTAACATTGCCGACCTGAAGCAGATTGAAGAGGCCGTTAAACAGGCGGAAGCGCGCTTTGGCACGGTCGACATTCTGGTCAACAACGCCGGTGTGGCCCTCTTAAACAAGGCCGACGTAGTCACGGAAGCGGAATGGGACACGACCATGTCCGTCAATCTGAAGGCAGCCTTTTTCCTCTCTCAGGCCGTCGCTCGAATTATGACCAAAAAGGGCAAAGGTCAGATCGTCAATTTGGCTTCACAGGCCAGTGTGATTGCGCTTGATCGCCATGTTGCCTACTGCGCCAGCAAGGCGGCGATGGTATCGATGACCGAGGTTCTCGCCATTGAATGGGCCGCTGCGGGAATTACTGTTAATGCGATCTCCCCCACGGTGGTTGAAACTGCGCTGGGCAAGAAAGCGTGGGCTGGTGAAGTCGGTGAGGCCATGAAAAAGAAAATCCCGGTCGGCCGGTTTGCACAACCAGAGGAAATCGCCGCTGCTGTCATGTATCTGGTCAGCGATCACAGCCGAATCATTACCGGAACAAACCTCATCATCGACGGCGGATTTACGATCCAGTAACTTTGATTGAGCGCGTATTCTTGTTGCAGTTGCCATTGGATAGCCACGTTGAGTGACCTATCTAAGAGCACTGCAACGGTATGAGTTTGAAGCGTGTTCCTATAGTGAAATTCTGGCTTCATCGAGTAGGGTATGTATCAATTTATGGGTGAAAGTGTATACAGATTTCCATGTGGACGGTGAAGGAACTTTGCTAAACGGGCGGTTGTCCGAACACACTAAGAAAATCGAGTTGTCCTACCTGCCCAACGTTGGTCAAAGCACGGTCCTGTGGAATAGCTTGGAATTAAACCCAGAGGAATACCTGAATACAGACCTCATACACACTTGGGATTAACAGTCACAGCCTTTACAAAGACAAAACACATTTCTGCCGGGACATTGCTCATGGCCGAGCTTAAGTAAGCACCTGAGCGCTTAAAAGTGGCTTTTCAATATAAACGTATTTTGCCATGCCGCATAGAAATTTATTCGGGTCTGATTAATCGCGTAGCCTATTCACTCCGGTATGGGGAAGTACGGCAAAGAGATGCAAATCCGGGTGCCCTGCGACGATGAAGTCAGCCGTTGCTCGGTGCTATACTTCACGCCGATTTGGTGTGCGACAGAAGGAAATGGTTGGTGCCGGATGACGTATCCTGCAGCGTAGGGTTACTTGAGGTATGCATATAACATGTCTGATGACGATTTAGCCCGATTGGCAACACTCTACTATATTGACGGACTGACGCAGGAAGAATTGTCCAAGCAATTTGACATTTCCCGTGCAACGATCGGGCGTATGCTGCGCAAGGCTTTGCAGGAGGGTATTGTCGAAATCAGGGTACGTCCGAACAATTCATTTTCGTCCGATATCGAGAATGCCCTAATTCAGCGCTTTGGCATAAAGCGCGCGCTGATTTCGGTTGATCATAAGGATGTCGATAAGCAACGCGAGTTGCTTGCCGGCCTAGTCGCCGGTTACCTTGACCGCGTTTTGTCCGATGGATCGATTGTTGCTGTCGGCATGGGTCGCAATGTTAGCGCCGTCTCCGAACATGCGATGTCTGCCACCCAGCGCGAATGCACCTTCGTTTCCGCGATCGGCGGTTCATATCGCGGGGGGCAGACGATGAACGCTGACCATATCGCGCGTCGGTTGGCTGCGCGTTTTGGTGGTGAGAGTGAATCTCTGTACGCGCCGGCATTGGTCGGTGATCCCTCGCTGCGTCTGCAACTGATCGAAAATGACACTGTCCGCCATACGCTGGACAAAGCGCGCCGTGCCGACATCGCGTTGATTGGCGTCGGCGACATGTCTGAAGAAAGTAATATCGTGCGCATGGGCTGGTTTACGCCACACGAAATCGGGCAGGCCAAAATGGACGGCGCAGTCGGCGACGTCATGGGTTACGACTTCATCGATATTCATGGAACACCTTCCGCGTCGCTCATGCAGGGACGCGTCATCGGCCTCACGTTGCCCGACCTCAAACGTATTCCAAACGTGATCGCTGTGGCCAGCGAGCCGACGAAAGTCTCCGGCATGCTCGGTGCACTCAACGCCGGCGTTATCGACACCCTGGCGACCACTACCAGCAATGCCATGTCGGTTCTGAATTTTGCCAAGGCCATGCAGTCGGGGGCTTAGCGCCGCCCATCGAAGGGCGCCCCGAGTCAAGGTTGGAATGCGCTGAGTCGTGCTGCACATTCGATCTCATTCAAGAGGGGATGGCCCGGTTGTCCTGCCTATAAACCGTCGTTGTTGTAGCTGAGGTTCCCTCGGTTTTTCGTCTGCCGAAGGGTGGATTTTATGCTAACAGTTTTTCCTGCTTTTGCTCGCTGAACCAGTTTTCCAGAAACTGAATCGGTGACGTATACCCCACAGTAGAGTGCTGCCGTTTTCGGTTGTAAAACACTTCGATGTACTCGAAGCTGGTGGCCTTCATGTCGGCGTGGTTTGCGTAGCGAAAACCAGTAACGGAGCAGCCCTACCGCATTGCTGATTTGGGTAGGAGTTAGCCAGAATAGTGTCCACGAACTTTTTGGTGGACACATGGACACAAAAGCAAATTCCCCGGCAGCGCCCCGACGCCGCCGCAAGCACTCACCCGAATTCAAGGCACAAGTAATCGCAGCGTGGTTGAAGCCCGGGGTCTCGATTGCCGCCGTTGCGCTAGCCAATCAACTCAATGCAAATTTTCTGCGTACCTGGGTCAAAGCCCATCGTGATTCACAACAGGCTGGCACGGAGGTAAGCCTCGGCATTGAACACGGCCGAGAATCGATACGTGGTCCAGCGACCACCTTGGTTCCGATTACGTTGCAGACGGTCTATGCGCAATTGTCTGGCGACATTCAAATCGAAATCCGTCGCCAGCCCACTGTCGTTAAGGTTACCTGGCCGACGTCAGAAGCGACGGCTTGTGCCCAATGGTTGCGCGAGGTCTTGCGATGATCCGACCGGAGAAGGTCTGGCTTGCCGTCGAGCCAGTGGACATGCGTCTGGGCATCGATGGTCTCTCGCTAAGAATTCAGCAGGCCCTGGGACGCTCTCCGTGTGACAGAACGACTTATGCCTTCGACAGTCGCAACGGTAATCGTATCAAGCTGCTGATCTGGGATGGAACCGGCGTCTGGTTGTGCGTGCGGCGTTTGCATCAAGGGCGATTCACCTGGCCACAGAACGATGACGCCACCTGCACCCTGAGCCTTACCGAATGGCGATGGCTAACGACCGGTGTTGACTGGCGCCGATTGCAGGCCCAGCTCTCCGCGCAATGGCAGGTTTGACGAGCTCAATATATTCGACGAAACCCAGTCTTCACAAGGCTTTCGACACTATACGCATGGTATAATTAGCCCCATGAATTCGATCACTGAACTGACCCAGAAATCATTCGATCCGGCCTTGCCGGAGTGGGTCCAGGCGCAGATGATGCCGAACTCAAGCGGCGCGAGCTGAAGATCCAGCAGCTCACCCTCGAACTGGCGCACCATAAACGCATCCGCTTCGGCTGCAAGAGTGAAGCCTTCTCTCCTGAGCAGCGTGACCTGTTTGTCGAAGCCAGCGATGAAGATGGGGCCGCCATCGTCGCCGAGTTGGAACAGCAGAAACCTCCGGCTTCCCCACGCCAGTACAAACGGACTGGCCGCAATCCCTTACCACCTGAATTGCCGCGCATTGAGCATCGCCACGAACCGGAGTCCTGTACCTGTGCTGACTGTGGCCGTGAGCTGGTCAAGATTGGTGAAGACATCAGCGAGCAGCTGGATGTCGAACCGGCCCGTTTCTTCGTCCATCGCCATATTCGTCCGCAGTATGCCTGCCGTACCTGTGAAACCGTCACCGCCGCACCGGTGCTGGCGGCCATCATCGACGGGGGGCTGGCCGCTCCGGGACTCCAATCTGGATCATCTGCCCTTGTATCGCATCGAGAAGATCAGCGACCGTCATGGCGTATCGATTGCCCGCTCGACACTGGCACAGTGGGTGGGGCAGTTGGGCGTGAGTTTGCAGCCCCTGGTGGGTCGGCTAACGGAATTGCTCTTGCAGGGCCAGGTACTGCATGCCGATGAAACGCCGGTGCAACAGCTTGACCCCGGCAAAGGCAAAACCAAACGGGCCTACATGTGGGCCTACCGCAGTAACGATCTGGAAGGAGCGCCACGGATCGTGGTGTTCGACTATCAAACCAGTCGCAGTGGTCAGCATGCACGTGATTTCCTTCTGAAGTGGCGTGGCCATTTGATGGTCGATGACTATTCAGGTTA
>JAIFNM010000327.1 GCA_020047725.1 Betaproteobacteria bacterium | reverse complement strand
TCGAGTAGATTGCCGAGCATTTCCTGCAAGTCCTGCTCTTCGCCACGAAAGACCACCGGCACGCCGTGCGGGCGAACAAGCAGCTCAAGATTGCGCTCGATGTGGATTCGCCGCATCACCCGGATCAGCCCGTCGAGGATAGGCGAAACGTCCGTTCGCGCGCCGGGGACACGCACCGACGCGGCCGCCCGTGAGCGGCTCAGGTGGTAGTCGATTTGCTTGCGCGCCATATCGACCTGCCCGGAAACCAGCCGTGCCAGTTCGCCGCTCTTTTCGTTTGCCGCGTTGGCGATGACGCTCAGCGGCGTTTTCAGTGCATGCGCCAGATTGCCCGCCTGCGTTCGCGCGCGCTCGACCACCTCGGCGTTCTGCGCCAGCACAGTATTGAACTCCTCGACCAGCGGCTGCACTTCACCCGGAAAATGGCCTTCGAGTCGCTGCGTTCCTCCACTGCGCACGGCCGCCAACGCGCCATGCAGACGCCTGAGCGGCGCCATGGCAATCAGCACCTGAATGACGGCCGCCAGTGCCAGTCCGCCACCAAGCAAACTCAGCGCCAGCCACAGCATGCCGTTGAAGCGTTCGACTGGTTCAAGCATCTGGCCTTCGTCAGCAGCGACAACCAGCCGGAATACCTTGCCGTTCTCGGCCGGCGGGTCCTCAAGCGTGACGACCCGCTCGACCACGCCCAGCATTGTCTTGTCGGGACCTGCAATACGGTGCTGATGAATCTCGCCGTCAGACGGCGTATCGGCCGGCACCCTGAGCACGTCGTCCCACAGCGAGCGCGAACGCAACAGGCCAAGCGCGTTACCCGGCGCCGTGTCGATACGGTCGATCTGCCAGTAAAGACCGGAATAGGGTTTGCTGAAACGCGGGTCGCTCTGCGCCGCCGTCAGCGACAATTGCCCCGTTTGATCGACCACCAGATGCGCGGCGAGCTGATCCAGATGGGTGTTGAGTTCAGTGTGAAACTGTAAGGCCACGTGTTGCCTGAACAAGCCACCCAGTGCCCAGCCGGCGACAAGGATGGTGACCGCAATCCAGGCCAGCGTACCGAGCAGCAGGCGCAGGCGCAGTGAACCGCGCAGCGCCGTTGTCGGTTGCTTTACCTCAACGCCCATCACGGAGAGACGAGTCGGTAACCCAGGCCGCGTACCGTCTCGATCACGCCGTCAGGCAGCTTTTTGCGCAGGCGAGCGATGAACACTTCGACGGTATTCGAGTCGCGGTCGAAATCCTGCGCGTAGATGTGATCGATCAGGTCGCTGCGCGAAACGACCTTGCCCGGATGGTGCATCAGGTAATCGAGCACGCGGTATTCGTGGCTGGTCAGCGTCAGCGCCAGCCCGGCCACAGTGACGCGGCTGTGCCGGGTATCGAGCACGACCTCGCCGCAGACCAGCTCGGCGCTGGCGTGGCCGCCCGCGCGCCGGATCAGCGCCCGCAGGCGCGCCAAAAGCTCCTCCATGTGGAAGGGCTTGGTCAGGTAATCGTCAGCACCGGCATCGATTCCGGCGACTTTCTCGTGCCAGTTGTCGCGGGCTGTCAGGATCAGCACCGGCATCGTCCGTCCGGCAGCGCGCCATTTCTTCAGCACGGTGAGGCCATCCATCTGCGGCAACCCGAGATCGAGAACCACGGCGTCAAAAGGCTGGCTCTCGTCATCACCCTGGAAGTGGGCATCGACGCCGTTCCCCACTACATCGACGGCATAGCCGGCCGCACCCAGCGCGTCGGCCAGTTGCGCGGCAATGGTTGGTTCGTCCTCAACGACTAGTACACGCATTTTCGTTACGCATTTTCGTTAATCTCCCAATCGTCGTTCAGCTCTCGGCTCACGTCCGCGATGGTCGATAACCTTCCCATCGCTCGCATCCACGCGCAGCTTGACCAGCGCACCACCCGTGCGCAGCAGCTTGATCTCATACACCCAGCGCTCGCCCTTGCGCTCAAGCTCGACTTCCATCACCTGCCCCGGCGACTCTCGATTAACCATCTCCAGCACGGTTTTCAGCGGCAGAATCTCACCGGCCTCAAGCGCCTTGCGCGCCCGGTCGTGGTCGCCCGAATCGGCGGCGTGGGCCGGCAAAGCCAAGACCACCGAAAGAATCAGGGCGATCAGCGGCCAGCGCAGACTTTTCATCGACCTTCCTTGAACCACGTCACTACCCATCCTCCAAGACCCGCATAAACATTGGCTTGCGCGGCATCACTGTTGAAGATGCCCGTATTCATTGGCTTGCAGGGCGACATATCAGAACGATTCGACTGCCGCTCATCCAGCCCTATTTATACCCCGCTGCACATTAACAACAGATTAACAGCCGATTCAGATTGCGTTCAGCCTCACAGCGGCAAAGTGCGCTCAATACAAAAACCCAAGGAGAACTCTTTGAACATCAAGACCCTCGCCAGCCTCTTTCTGGCCACGCTCGCTCTGCCGCTCACCAGTGTTGCCGCGCCTCGCGACGAAGTCCTTGCCCAATACGCCGTAGCCGCCAAGGCCGCAAGCCCCGCATTCTCAGGCTTTTCCGCCACGCGTGGCGAAAAGCTGCATGTTACGAAATTTGCCGGCGGCAAGCCTGACACGCCCGCATGCACGAGCTGCCATGCCGACAGCCCGCGCAGCGCCGGGCGCACACCAGCCGGCAAGTCCATCGACGCTGTCGCCGTATCGGTCACGCCCACGCGCTATACCGACGCGGCCAAGGTTGAAAAATGGTTCAAGCGCAATTGCAACGAGGTGCTCGGCCGCGAATGCTCAGCGCTCGAAAAGGGCGACTGGCTAAGCTACATGATCAGCTTGTGAGGACAAGGCGGCCGGCAAGGTGATCTCGACGGCGAGTCCGTGGCCATCCCTGCCGTCACCCAGCATGATTTGCCCCCGGTGCGCCCAGCAGATTTCCCGGACTATCGCCAGGCCCAGGCCGCTACCGTCTGCATCGCCGTGACCGAGAATGCGATAGAAGCGCTGAAATACCTTTTCCCGTTCGATCTCGGGGACGCCAGGGCCGTCGTCCACAATACGCAGCACCACCGAGCTCTCGGTCCTTGCTATTTCCAGCGTGACATGCCCCTGCTCCTGGGTATAGCGCAGCGCGTTATCCACCAGATTCGACACCATTTCTTTCAGCATCGTGGCATTGCCGTCGATGAAGACTGACAGCGCCGGCCCCTCGAACGACAGGTCGATGTTTTTCTTTTGCGCGAGCGTGGCGAGTTCACCGGCCGCATCACGAACCAGTTCGGCAAAATCCAGCCGGGCAATCTCATGGATCAGGCCGTTGGCCGGCTCGGCGCGGGCCAGCGTGAGCATCTGATTGGCCATCCGGTGCGTACTGCGGATGGTGCCGACTACGCTCGAAAAGGTACGGCGCATTTCCTCCGGGTCGCTCTGGCGCTGACCATACTCCGCTTGGGCGCCCAACACCGTCAGCGGCGTTCGGATCTGATGCGCTGCATCGGCCAGAAAGCGGCGACGGGCCTGAAGCAGCTTCCCCAGGCGGCCCATGTGATAGTTGATGGCGTCGATCAGGGGCAGCAACTCGTTGGGAACATTGCTCGGCGACACCGGGGTCAAGTCCTCTTCGTTGCGCTGACGGATCGAATCCCGCAAGTCAACCAGCGGTCGAAAGGCCGTCTTCAGCACAATCACGACCAGCAGGAGTCCAACCGCGATCAAGACAAGCTGTGGCCGCAGACTTTCCATGAACAGGCTGAAGGCGAGCCGCGTCCGGGCCTCAGTCGTTTCGGCAAACAGCACGGTTACCGAATCACCGCCGACAAGTTCGGGGTCATACAGACGTTTCGTCAGTGAGGCGAGGCGAATCGGCTGTTCGCGGTACTTCATATCCACAACGAGCGGTGCATCAACTGCGGCTCTCGATACAGGCGGAAGCAGGTCGTCGTAACCCGTGATGCGTACGCCACCCGAGCCGATAATGGCGTAATAGACGCGTTCCTGAGCCCCGGACTCGAAGATGTCCAGCGCCGAATACGGAATATCAACCGAGATGCGTCCTCCCGTCGCATGAATGCTCTCGGCGATGCTCTTGAGCGAGGCGGTCAGCGAGCGGTCGTAGGCCCGATTGGCGGCATCCATTGCACTCGTATAAGCCCAGAAGGCATTGAGCAACAGGATAATCGCCAGCGGCGGTATGAGTCGCCAGGCCACTCGCTTGCGCAAACTGAAGCGCCGCGCGGGTAGCATTGCCGCTTCAGCTTTCATCGGCACATTCGCCGAGCATGTAACCTAATCCACGCATCGTACTGACCACGACGCCCGAGCCCTCAAGCTTCTTGCGCAGCCGATGGACATAGATTTCGATAGCTTCGGAGCGGGCATCGTCATCGAAACTGAAGACCTTCTCGAACAGGACATTTCGCGCGACGGGTTTGCCCAGGTGAGACAGCAGAACTTCGAGCACCGACAGCTCACGTGGCGTAAGCGACAGCGGTTTGCCTTTGACCGTGGCCAGTCTCGTTGTGGTATCAAATTCGAGCTGCCCGATACGCACTATTGGCATCACGTTGCCGCTGCGCCGCAACAAGGACTTGATCCGTGCCTCCAGTTCGGCGACTTCAAACGGTTTGCCCAGATAATCGTCCGCGCCGAGATTGAGCCCCTTGACCTTGTCTTCCAGCGTGTTGCGAGCGGTTAATACCAGCACGGGAAGTCGGGACGTTTTTTCCTGGCTGCGCATCTGGCGCAACACATCCAGCCCGTCCATGCCGGGAAGCGACAGATCGAGAATAACCAGGTCGTAGGCTTGGGTGAGCAGGGCCGCTACAGCATGATCACCACGCCCCACGACATCGACGGCGAAACCCGATTGGCGCAAGGTTTTCGAGACCCAGATGGCGAGATCGGCATGATCTTCGACGAGCAATAGTCGCATAAGGGATATCAATAGATTGAAAGCGGATTCATCATGTATGCTGCCTCAAATCCGGTGTTTAAGATAGCCAAAGGCCAATCGACGAGCCAGGCCATGGGAAAACCGAGCATGAAAAAACACACTCTCACTCTGCTGCACCACATTTCACTACTGGCAGCTCTTGCCAGTGTTGCCATCAATGCTCTGGCCGGGACAGTCGTCATCTACGCCGCCGCCGACCTGCAGGTCGTCGGTCCGCTGATTGCGGACTTCGAGCAAGCCCATCCGGAGATCAAGGTGGTCTATCACGACCTACAATCAACGGATCTCAATGATCGTTTCCTGGACGAAATCGGAAACTCCAGCAAGGCGGATATCGTCTGGAGTTCGGCAATGGACCTGCAGATGAAGCTGGTCAACGACGGCCATGCAAAACCCTACCGGTCGGCGGAAACGTCGGCCCTGCCGTCCTGGGCAAAATGGCGGGATGAAGCGTTCGGAACCACCTTCGAGCCGGTCTGCTTCGCCTACAACCGGCAGTTACTTGCGCCGGGAGCCATACCGCAAACGCATGCCGAACTTGTCCGCGTGCTGCAGGAACAGCCAGAGCGTTTCCGCAATCGCCTCGTCACCTATGATCCGCAACGCTCCGGCCTGGGCTACCTGCTGCACACACAGGATCTGGAAGCCAATCCGGTCGTTTTCTGGAATCTGATCCAGGTCATGGCACAAGCCGGCTTGAGTACCGAGCCGACAACGACCCAAATGCTTGACCGGATCAGCAACGGAAAATCAGTGCTTGGCTACAACGTCCTGTGCTCATACACAAGCTCCCGAGCGAGCACCGACACTCGAATCGGCAGCGTGATGCCCCGCGACTACACCCTGGTCATGAGCAGGATTGCGTTCATCAGCCGCTACGCGCCGCACCCCGACGAGGCCAGAATATGGCTGGATTTCATGCTGTCAAAACGCGGGCAAGCCATTTTCAACCAGATTGGCCTGCACTCGGTCCGCACTGACGTAGAGGACGTGGCTTCCGCCGAGACGCTGCGCAAGCAGCTGGGCAATGCCTTCCGCCCCATCGTACTCAATACCGGCCTGCTCACCTACATCGACCAGAGCAAACGCGAACTCTTCCTCAGTCATTGGGATACCGTACTGAAAGCCGGGCGGGATATTCCGGTCAAGGATTCGCCGGCGACAAGCCAACCCGTACGTCGCAAACCGCTCTGAAAAAGCCAACCCGACTCCTTGTTTCCCTGCGTCCGGTAATTTTTTCAACTGAAAGGCTTTCGAAAGGTCTCTTCTGTAAAGTCCTCGTTGCGCCTTTGATCAACACAGGAAACAAGCCGTTTCCACTCAGCACCATCACCTTAAGCAACTTGAAAAAGGAGGACGTAATGAAAAGACTGAAGTTCATTCCCGCTGCATTGCTGGCAATGGCAGCTATCGTCACGAATGTCTCGGCGGCGGATTGGGCCCCTGATTCGACGGTAGAAATCGTGGCTCCGGCATCGCCGGGTGGTGGCTGGGACTTGACCGCCCGCGCCGTGCAAAGAACGATGACCGAGGAAAAGCTGGTCAAGAAGAACATCATCGTTTCCAACAAGCCAGGTGGCGGCGGAGCAACCGGCTGGACCTACCTGAAAGGCAAGGAAGGGAATGCCCATTACCTCGCGGCAAACTCGTCGCTCGTATTGCTGAACAACCTGCTCGGCAGCAGCGAACTGACCTACAAGGACTTCACGCCGCTGGCCATGCTGACCACCGAGTGGATCAGCGTTGCCGTAAAAGCGGATTCGCCCTACAAGACCGGCAAGGATCTGCTCGAAGCTCTGAAAAAAGATCCTGGCCTGCTGACGATCGGCGTTGGTCCCAGCCTCGGTAACAACGACCATCTGTCCTTCGTCCGTGTGGCGCAGAAGTTTGGCGTTGATACCTCCAAGCTCAAGTGGGTCGTGTTCGAAGGTGCCGGTGGTGATGTCGTAATGGCGGCTCTGGGCGGACACGTGGGTCT
>JAIFNM010000084.1 GCA_020047725.1 Betaproteobacteria bacterium | reverse complement strand
TTGAGGAAAACGACCCGTGGCACAGGCGGCTGCGCCGTGGTGGCCAGGCACAGTGTGGTGCTCAGCGCCAAGAGAAGCGTAACCAACAGGGCGCGAACCAACGCGGCTAAAGCCACGCTCTTTGACTTCAGTGACGACTTGGCATCCATAGCTGACACTCCCAAAGAACGAGAATCCAATGAGCCTACAGGGAGTATGGTCACGCCGGAGGAGAAACTCAAGTGCGGCAACGCCTGCAACTCGTGCCTGAGAGAAGTCAAGCGAGTGTTAGTCAAGCCTGATGTCACAACGACTGGAAAGGCGCATGGGTAGGCGATCCACGACAACTATCATGCATGAGTGGCGTAAACAATGGCTTGCAGAGAGAGCATCGTGCAGATCGCCATTTCATGGGCCTTCCGGAGCACATCATGGAACACACCGCTATTCCGGCAGGCCGAGTGAAGAGGTCCGCCAAGAAAACTCAAAGGAAGCCGCCATGCTTGTCGCGCCTATCCACGTCCGCGTCTATCCAGAGAATGCCGATGCCTTCATCGCTGAAACGCGGGAGAATCACGGAGCCTCGATCAACGAACCGGGCAATCATCGCTTCGACGTGCTCCAGACCCCCGACGACCCGACGCGCCTTGTCCTTTACGAAGCCTACGTATCGGGACACAAGAAAACCGCACACTACCTCAACTGGCGCGAAGCCGTCGCCAACATGATGGCCGAGCCGCGCCGAGGAGAGTCGATGAACGGACCCTTTCCCGTGTGATTCCATTTGCGAGCCGTAAGTGACTTTGTCGATTTCACCTTGCCGCAATGCAGCAAACCTTGTCATAGGGAATCGAAACGGAATATTCGGCCACCAACTGCCTTCGACCCAAACGCGACGGTCAGCTTTCTCCTGAGCAGTCGCTGAGATGAACCCCACCTCTCCGAAATTGAATGCTCCGAAGCGGCCGTCCGCGACCTCACCCAACCGGCCAATTACCGACCTTCACCTTTTCCTCTTGGGCGGTCGTCCAGGTGGCTGGTTTACTCTGAAACCTGCCTTGCCCGATAGACCAACGCGGGCAATTCGGCCATTAGAGCCTTTGGCCTAACAGTTGGTCGGCGGTGTGTTGAGCACCACACAAGGTCAAATGTAGGTCTTCGTTCATTGATCTACGCCCAAACTGATGCGTCGTAAATATTATCGAAGCTGGCTACTACAAATGGCTTGATGCCAACCCCATTGAGAAAAAACGCCTTACCTGAATTAAGGTCGTTGGACCCGTCGACGAAGGCATACCATCCGCCTTTGGCGCGCTCAGGAAACTTTCTGAAATATTTGGCTCTTTCAATCAACAACCAGCGTAAAAAAACCTCGTTCTCACCCAAGCCAAGCCCGAAAATTAGTAACGGCTTGTGCATGAATACCTGCAGCCAAGTTGCTGCACCTGGCCAAGATTTTGTGTCAGAGGCCCCAAATAGCCGAGAACCCGATTTGTGTAACCAACGTCGTGCCCGCTCGACTGATCCCATGTAATGCGAAAGACCCAAGCGGATGCTCTGCCGATAGCACAGCATTCCGTTTATGTGCCAAATGGCAAAATCGGAGAGTGGATCACGCAGGTTTTCTGAGCCAAAGTAAGAACTCCACGGATAGTAGGCTGTGAATTTCGACTTCCCCAAATGCTTCAACTTGTAGAGTTGGGCTGCCTGAGAGAGCGTTGAATCAAAGTTTGTAGTGAGGACTGGAACGCTCTTTCGTTTCGCCCATGCTGTAATCGACTCGTGCTGCGGAAGATGTTCCCATGAGGACATTTGCTCACAAAACTCAGCCTGCAGAGTTGTGCCTGCCTGAGATGATCGGGATTGCAAATCAAGAACGTCGTATAACTCGGTGAGCGAAACCCCAGGTAACCTTGCCGTGTAAGTTGGCCCGAGGCGGACTTGCGCGAGCTCTGCGAGAAGCTCATCCCACGAGTTCCTGTGAGTACCTCGAAGGAATTGGTTTACACCATTGCCGATTACAAGTGCTATGTCATTGCCGTGGTCTTCGAGCAGGTTTTTCATCACGTTGGAAACGAAAAAGGTTAGCCGTTGATTATGATGGTGGCGGATAGGCCTGTCACAAGCACATGCACTTTAGTCGATTGACATTTCTGGTAGTCAATATAACGACTGCACAATATTTGATGTATGGATGGCTTTTTGAACGCTGTTCAGAACAGCAAGCCTGCTCCGCTCATGCCACGTATTACGGTCTGTCTCCTGCGACGACGTTCAGTTTTCATCAAATGTAAGTCTGGCGCATAATCTCCGCAATGACTATTGTAGGTCTGGGGAGTAAATCATGGTGAGTTTTGAGCGTGCTACGTTGACAATATTGATCGCGTTGCTGGTGGGGTGTGGTGAGTCGGCCGAACCAGTTTCGTCGACGTCTCAAGCAGTTGCAGAACCAACGCCAAAACAGAAATTTGCAGCGGAACTCAAAGAGGCTGAGGCGGGAAATGTCAATGCACAGTTCAATCTTGGGAATATGTATTCCGATGGCGAAGGCGTCCCCAAAGATGCGGCCAAGGCTATCGAGTGGTTCCGCAGGGCTGCGGAGCAGGGGGGCGCCAAAGCACAGTTCAATCTCGGGGTGATGTATGTCACCGGCGAAGGCGTTCCCAAAGACGAGGCTAAGGCTGTCGAGTGGTTCCGCAGAGCCGCCGAGCAGGGTCATGCGAGTGCGCAGGTTAATCTCGGGGTGGCGTATAACCTTGGTGAAGGCGTTCCCAAGGACGTGACCAAGGCCGTCGAGTGGTGGAACAAAGCCGCTGAGCAGGGAGACGCCAAGGCGCAGGCATCGCTTGGATATGCGTATAGCAATGGCGAAGGTGTTTCCAAGGACGTTCGCAGGGCTATCGAGTGGTTGAACAAAGCCGCCGAGCGGGGAGACGCTGCAGCACAAAACAACTTGGGGGTGATGTATAGCAATGGCGAAGGCGTTCCCAAAGACGTGGCTAAAGCCGTTGAATGGTATCGCAAGGCAGCCGAGGCTGGGGATGCTAACGCCCAGTACAGTCTCGGGTGGAGGTATGGTGGCGGCGATGGGGTGCCGCTCGACCAGGTTCTCGCCTATGCATGGCTCAACCTAGCCGCCGTGAGTGGGGATGAAAGCGCAAAAAAAGCTAGAGAACTTCTTGAGCATCAGTTATCGAGCGCCCAGCGACAGGAAGCCCAAGCCCTGTCATCCAAGTGGAAACCCGGTCAGAGTATCGTGCGCGAAAGTACGTCGGTTGCCGCATCGACGGTATCGACAAGCAATTCATCGCCCCTGGCAAAACAAAGCACCGGGACCGGTTTTGTTGTGGCGAATACAGGCCAGACGATAACCAACTACCATGTGGTAGCAGGCTGCGCGGAACTTCACATCGAGGGCCGCGCCGGAATTGCGCGGGTCATCACGGATGACAAGGTCAATGATCTCGCGCTGCTGCTCATTCCCGGAAATGTCGCTGCAACCGCGTCCATCGCCAAAGAACCGCAGAAACTGCGACAGGGAGAGGACATCGTAGTTTTCGGCTTTCCGCTGAACTCTGCGCTCTCCTCCGGCGGCAACTTCACCCCGGGCGTCGTCAGCGCTCTAACCGGTCTGGGAAATAATACTAACCAGATGCAGATTACCGCACCGATTCAGCCAGGCTCCAGTGGCAGCCCGGTGCTCAACAAGAAGGGCGAAGTCGTTGGGGTGGTTTCAATGAAGCTTTCGGATTCGAAGATGGTGAAGGCGACTGGGTCGGTTGGGCAAAACGTAAACTTCGCTATTAGCGGATTGACGCTGAAAACCTTCCTCGATACACACAAGGTCGATTACAGCTACGGCGGAATGCTTTCCTTCGATAAAAGTGCCGCAGATCTTGCCGACGAGGCACGCAAATGGACTCTGGTAGTAGAGTGCTGGAAATAAAGCGATCAAGCCTTTATGCGTTTAACCGAATGAAACCACTTTCTGCGACCGTCTCACCGACTGCGGGCGAATTTTCCTCTGGTTCTGCCGTCGAGGGTTATATGACCGCCTATCCATCGCCCTCTTGCTATTTCATCTCTCGCACGGTATGCAGACATCCTACAACACGTCATTGGTATGGTCAGCCGAAGGAGTGTTCAATGACTGCTCGATCCAGGAACTAGCCGTTGAACCAATGATGTGCAAATGATCCGCAGCGGGTCGCGACGCGACTGTCATCTCTTAGGATTCATCGCCGGAAAGCGGTCGGTGGAATTCTGACTCCTGAAAGCGGCCATTTGTCACTGGCAGTGGGTGGCCCAAAACGGTAGTTGGCGCCCGTCAGGAGCGGACGTTCAACGTTTGAATTAACCTGCCTTGCGCGGGTTTATGCGCAAGGCCCTGTGTAATGATGGGTTCGGCGTCATGTGTTCGCAGACACAGGAGCGGGCTCAATACGGAGCTTGCTCAGCTCTTGCGTGAGAAACCCGGAGTCGGCTTCTGGGGCAAGCAGGATTTCTCGAATTACCACATTGGCGATGGCCTCTCTGAAATCGAATCCAAGTTGCAAGGACGGTGGAAATTGAATCAGTGTACCGTCCTTTAGCGCAAACTGGCCAATGCCGATGGCAGATAGGGAAATGCGCAACTCATTTTCTTCGCGGAAGCGAGCGGCATCTTTTATGTACGTGTAAAGGATTGGATTGGACAGATAGTGCTCGTTTGTTCGATGGCGATCCCAATCGACATAGTCAACCAGACCGTAATTTACGGAGAATACTTGGCGACAGACATTACCTTCGTATATAAGTGCCGCGCCTTCAGGATTCAGCGCGCGATTGAGCAAGGCTCTAAGTTTTCCGAACTCGAACACGACGCAGATTTTGCCCTTCTCACTTCCGTTGCCGTAATTGTTCCAGATGTAATCGGAATTCTTGGTCGAAAAGCAGCAGGCATAGGTTCTCGCCCGCGATTGATCGTAGTAACGCGCCGCTGAAAAGTCAGGTGCTTTCTCGAACCTCACAGCGGTATTTGCCGGTTGATCTTGCGGTAACTGTCGCCCGTCGTTTTCGTCAGCGTTTGGAAAGTCCGGGTAGCTATCGACACGATTGAAGTGAAGATAATTGCCAGTGACCGAGCGCAATAGGTTTTCAACCGTCATGACCTTGTATAGCAATTGGTCCTTGGGTGGATTACATAAGAGTGGCGCGTGCGGCTCAACGCATCCCAAAGTGACAGGAGGGCACTGGGAATGTTCTGACATGTTCAGCTTGAATCCCGGCAACGTTTCATAAGCGCCGCCATGACGCCGAACGTAGAGGTGACCAGCGCTGCGCGGCTTTATCGCGCAGAGTCCCTTGGTGCGCCCTGTTAGCCGTAGTGGTGAATTGCAGGTAGATCATTGGCCGGGCTTGTAAAGTTTGTAGGCAACATTTTCGAAACTCTGGACTAGCATGGGCGCAACCAATCCATTCTCAAGCCATTCAAGCATTTTCATCCGCGCAAGAAGCTGAGCTTCGAATAACTGAGGAATTTTTTCTGGTTGCTTGAAAAAATTTAACGCAACAGAAAGTGCTAGGTCGTGTGTGGAATACGGGATCGGACCATCATTGAGCTCTATCGCCTGACGACTGACTTCTTTCTCATCAATTACGCCAACGAGCAGTTCACTGGCGATTTCTACGGCTTTGCCCACATGGGCACGCTTGGCTGGCGGCGGATTGCCATAGACAGCAAATATGAATTCATCTAGTGCGTTCTGAGGCTTTTTCTTCTTGCTGAAGAGTCCAAACATTGTGTTTGTCCTTTCTGGTTGAAGTATCAGGTAACTGCTAACGAATAGCGTTTATCCGACGCAGCGGAAGCAGTTGAAAAGAGCGCTGTGTCATGGCGGCGGATAAACCTTGTTGGGCTGACTGTTTACCCCGCTTTGCTTGTTCCATCATCAGATTCTGCCTAGTCTTTAAGTATCTTCAGGCTACTCACAAAATACTCCATGCAAAAACGGCGCTCCGGGTCATCGCCCTGTATTCGACCTACGAAGTTTCCATCGATAGAGATGCGGGTGCCGATGCTAAGCTTTTCTTTGAAGATCTTTGCTATGGAATATCCACACGGCCAAGTCACTCCGATGACGTGGTCACAATCTACATTCTCAACAGCAATATCAAATCGCAGAAAATCCTTCTTATCTGCGTCAACACCTCCGGTCGGCGTGGTGGCGACCTTGCCATGAAGGTTTGTATTGTTCTTGTTCGCACAGGCTTTCAGATCCAGCGTTTCAGAGATTCCCTTGGTCGTAAAGCCCGCCAATATCGTTATAGCTGTGTGAGTGAGACTATCAGTATCAATAATTTTTCGAAAACCCACTCCTCCGGCCAGTATTGCGATCAATGAAGCTGCTGCAGCCCATCCTGATCTCTCAAAAACAAAGACGATCCCCATGTTTGCGATAACGACTGCTAGGAGAAGTAATTTTGCTGCCGCAGTTTTTTCCGTGACCTTAGACATAACCTTATCGGCCAAATCATGATCGAACGAATCCATATTTCATACTCCCTCAGCTTGCTCTAGGCCATTTCTCATCGTCGCTATTTTTCTTGTTTCGCTTACTTGTACAAAGTGCTGGTAACTATCCGTGATCTTTGGATGATTGGACATCAGCAACTGCTTTTGAGAATTTTCGTAAATAACCGCTCGTAGCGGTTGTTCTCGTTGGTATTCTAAGCCCGAATGTTCGTTAACGTTTCGCAAGACCGTTCTTTCGACTTAAGTCGATTGCACCGATCCAGTTGTCGCTTATAGTTGGTTTCACCAAATCAACGGCCGGTTCGGAGGATCGGCGGCTAGGTCCGCAAATGGCCGGACTGAGACAGATCATCGCGTAACGATCTTCATTCCGGATCGATACCGCATCGCACAAGAAGCAATCAATCACCAAACGGCAGA
>JAIFNM010000088.1 GCA_020047725.1 Betaproteobacteria bacterium | reverse complement strand
CAGCTCTTTTTCGTCTGTTCGCCCGCCAACCCGACTGGCAAGGTGCTTGACCTTGACGACTGGAAGCGACTCTTCGCGCTTTCCGACAAGTACGGTTTCATCATCGCCTCCGACGAATGCTATTCGGAAATCTATTTTGACGAAGGCAAAGCACCGCTTGGAGGCTTGCAGGCAGCCAGGCTGATCGGTCGCAACTTTGATCGACTGGTGATGCTCTCCAGCCTGTCCAAGCGCTCCAACGTTCCGGGCATGCGTTCCGGTTTTGTTGCCGGCGACGCGGCCATCCTCAAACAATTCCTGCTCTACCGCACCTACCATGGCTGCGCCATGAGCCCGGCCTTTCAGTCGGCCAGCATCGCCGCCTGGAATGAGGAAGCGCATGTCGTCGATAACCGCCGCCAGTATCGTGAGAAGTTTGCTGCGGTGACGCCCCTGCTGTCTAAAGCACTGGGAACAGCGATGCCCGATGCCGGATTCTACCTGTGGGCCAAAGTACCCGGATCGGATACCGAATTCGCCCGGGCGCTGGTCGCCGACTATAATGTGGTCGTTTTGCCGGGCAGCTTCCTCGCCCGCGAAGCTCGTGGCGTCAATCCGGGGGCGGGTTTCGTGCGCATCGCACTGGTTCCGCCCTATGCTGATTGCCTCGAAGCTGCCGACCGCATTCAACAGTTTGTTTCAAAACTCTAGGAAATACACCATGCAACAATTCCAGCAGATCATCGAAGATGCGTGGGAAAACCGCGCCGCCCTCCAACCTGGTACCGCGCCAGCCAAGATCGGCGAAGCCGTCAGCGTCATTCTCTCCGCGCTCGACGAAGGCAAGCTGCGCGTCGCCGAAAAGATCAACGGCGAGTGGATCACCCATCAGTGGCTCAAGAAGGCTGTGCTGCTTTCCTTCCGGCTGGAAGACAACCAGCTGCTCGACGGCGGCCCGATGCGCTATTTCGACAAGGTGCCGACCAAGTTCGCCAATTACGACAAGGAAAAATTCGTTCGTGGCGGTTTCCGCGTCGTCCCGCCGGCCACCGCCCGGCGCGGTTCCTTCATCGGCAAGAACGTCGTGTTGATGCCGTCCTACGTGAACATTGGCGCCTACGTCGATGAAGGCACAATGGTCGACACCTGGGCGACGGTCGGCTCTTGCGCGCAGATCGGCAAGAACGTGCACCTTTCTGGCGGCGTCGGCATCGGCGGCGTCCTTGAACCCTTGCAGGCCAACCCGACGATCATCGAGGACAATTGCTTCGTCGGCGCCCGTTCCGAAGTCGTCGAAGGCGTCATCGTTGGCGAAGGTTCGGTGATCTCGATGGGCGTCTATATCGGCCAGTCGACCAAGATTTTCGACCGCGAAACCGGCGAAGTCAGCTACGGCCGCATCCCGCCCGGCTCGGTCGTCGTTTCGGGCAACCTGCCTTCGAAGGACGGTAGCTACAGCCTGTACTGCGCAGTGATCGTCAAAAAAGTCGATGCGCAGACTCGGTCGAAGACCAGCATCAACGATCTGTTGCGTGGCGACTGAACTTTCGTAAGCACTTAAGGCGGAGATGACACGATGATTCTCGACAAGCTTTTCCATTTGATGGCTGAAAAGCAGGCTTCGGATATTTTCATCTCCGCCGGCATACCGATTCACATCAAGATCCAGGGCAATACCGTTCCGGTCAATCAGCAAATCATGGATTCGGCGATGATCGAAAAGATCGCCTTCGAACTGATGTCGCAGGATCAGCAACGATCGTTTGAAGCGACGATGGAGATGAACCTCTCCTTCGGCGTTCCTGGAGTGGGTAATTTCCGCATCAACATCTTCCGGCAACGTGCGTCAATCTCGATTGTCGTGCGCTACATCCTCGGCAACATCCCGGCACTCAATACGCTGGCACTACCGACCGTGCTGGCCGATCTGATCATGGAAAAACGTGGCCTGATCCTGATTGTCGGATCGACCGGTTCGGGCAAATCGACGACCATCGCCTCGATGCTCGACCACCGCAATTCCAATCGCAGCGGCCACATCCTGACCATTGAAGACCCCATCGAATTCTTGTTCCGGCACAAGAAATCCATCGTCAACCAGCGCGAACTGGGCATGGATACCCTGAGTTGGGAATCGGCGCTGAAAAACGCCATGCGCCAGGCACCCGACTGCATCCTGATCGGCGAAATCCGCGACAAGGAAACCATGCAGGCGGCCATCGCCTATGCGCAAACTGGTCACCTGTGTCTGGCAACGCTGCACGCCAACAACAGCTACCACGCGCTCAACCGCGTCATCAATTTTTTCCCGCTCGATAGCCGCACCTCCCTTTATCTCGACCTGTCGGCCAGTTTGAAAGCCATCGTTTCGCAGCGTCTGGTCAAAAAACCGGACGGCAAGCGCACGCCGGCTGCGGAAATCCTTCTCAATACCCGCCACGTCCAGGAACTGATCGAACGCGGCGAGGTTCTTGCCGTCAAGGAGGCCATGGAACAAAGCCTGGCCCCCGGATCACAGACCTTCGAGCAGGACCTTTTCCGCCTCTATCGTGATGGCACCATCACGCTCGACGAAGCCTTGAGCAACGCCGATTCGCCAACCAACCTCTCCTGGCTGATCAACAACTCCGAAATAACCAGTGGAAACCATCACGAGGAACTGCGCATCGAGGGGCCACTTGATTTCTCGGAAACCGACGATGGCGGCACCTCCTTCAAGGAATTCACATTGAGCCTCGAAACCCCGGAAGAACAACACAATGCCCAGTGATGCAACGCTTGAGCTCACCGAACAACTGATTGCCTGCCGTTCCATCACCCCCGAGGATAGCGGCTGCATGGTCATCATCGGCGAACGTTTGCAGCGTATCGGCTTCGCATGTGAATTCATCAATCGCGGCGGCGTGACCAACCTGTGGGCACGGCGCGGCACGAGCGCCCCGCTCTTCTGCTTTGCCGGCCACACCGACGTGGTTCCAAGCGGCCCGGTTGAGCGGTGGCAAAGCGATCCTTTCATGCCGACCCGCCGTGACGGACTGCTTTACGGGCGTGGTGCGGCGGACATGAAAGCCTCGCTGGCTGCTTTTGTCACGGCAACTGAAGCCTTTGTTGCTGCACATCCGGAACACGCCGGCTCGATTGCTTTCCTGCTGACCTCAGACGAGGAAGGCGATGCAATCGATGGCACGGTAGCGGTCACCGAAGCGCTGACTGCACGTGGCGAAACGATGGACTATTGCATCGTCGGCGAACCTTCATCGGTAAATCGTCTTGGCGACACTCTCAAGAATGGCCGTCGCGGCTCGCTGACGGGCAAACTCACCGTAAAGGGAATTCAGGGCCACATTGCTTATCCGCAGCTGGCAAAGAATCCGATTCATCTTGCCGCACCAGCCATCGCCGAACTTGCGGCAACCGCCTGGGACCGGGGCAACGAGTTTTTCCCACCGACAACCTGGCAGATTTCCAACATCCATGGCGGTACCGGCGCCGGCAACGTCATTCCGGGCAGCGTGGAAATCCTGTTCAATTTCCGTTTCGCCACGGCCAGCACACCTGAAGAACTGAAAGTCAAAGTTTGTGCCATTCTTGATGGTCACGGGCTCGACTACGATATCGCCTGGACCCTCGGCGCCAAGCCCTTCCTTACCGGGCGGGGTGCACTGGTCGAAGCTTCTGTCAAGGCCATCCGTGAGGAAGTGGGCGTCGAGGCCGAATTATCGACCACTGGCGGCACCTCGGACGGCCGCTTCATTTCCGGGATATGCCCGCAGGTCATCGAGATCGGCCCGCTAAACGCCAGCATCCACAAGATTGACGAATGTGTCGAAATCGCTGCCCTGCCTCAACTCTCCGCCATTTATCGCCGTATCCTGGAGCAATTGCTTACCCGACATGTTTGAACAAGCCCAAAACGAACTATCCACTCTGCGCGACCTGATGCGCTTTTCCGTCAGCCGGTTTGCCGAAGCTGAGCTTTTTTTCGGCCACGGCACCGATAACGCCTGGGACGAAGCCGCTTACCTGCTGCTACACACCCTGCACCTGCCTATCGACCGCCTGGAGCCCTTCATGGACGCCCGGCTGACCAGCGACGAACGCGCGGCGGTGCTCAAGATCATTGGCCGCCGCATTAGCGAACGTGTGCCGGCCGCCTACCTGACCAACGAAGCCTGGTTGGGCGATTATCGTTTCTATGTCGACGAGCGGGTGATCGTTCCTCGTTCCCATATTGCAGAATTGCTGCGTGAACAACTCAGTCCGTGGGTCGACGATCCTTGGGCTATCGGCAAGATTCTGGATCTGTGCACCGGTTCGGGCTGCCTCGCTATTCTCGCCGCGCAGGCCTTCCCGGAAGCCACAGTAGACGCCGTCGATCTCTCGCCGGACGCCCTCGCCGTAGCCAGGCGCAATGTCGACGACTACGATCTCGGAGCGCGGCTCCAGCTCATCCAGTCGGATGCTTTTGCTGGACTAGAGGGCAAAACCTACGACGTGATCATCTCCAATCCGCCCTATGTCAATGCCGAGTCGATGGCGACCCTGCCCGAGGAATACCGCTGCGAACCGGAACTGGCGCTGGCCAGCGGAAAAGACGGTCTGGATTTCGTGCGCATCATCCTCGCGAACGCCGCCCGGCACCTTAATCCCGAGGGCGTATTGATCGTCGAGATCGGCCACAACCGGGACGAACTGGAAATCGCTTTCCCGGAAATCACCTTCACCTGGCTCGATACCACGGCCGGCGATCAGTTCGTCTTCATGCTGCGCCGCGAGGATCTACCCACCAGCGCGTAAGGCTTCCAGCGGCGGCACGCCCATCAGACGCGCTGCCGCGAACCAGCCGGCGGCGGTCACCAGCGCCGCACCACCGAGCATCGCCGCCAGCGGTAACCAGTATTCGATGGCCACCTCGAACTGGAACGCCTTGCTCGCCAGCACCTGACCGACGGCAATGGCGCCTACCGATGCAATCAGCCCGGCCAGACCGCCAATTGCCGCAAATTCGGCCAGCAGAGCGCGCCGCAATTGCTCGCGCCGTGCTCCAAGCGCCCGCATTACTGCCAACTCATAGCGCCGTTCTTCCGCCGCCGAAGCCAGCGCCGCGTAGAGCACGATGATTCCAGCCAGCAACGTAAACAGAAAAACGAATTGAACGGCTTGCGCCACCTGATCCATGATGGACTGCAACTGCCGCACAATCGCCGCGACGTCGACAACGGTCAGGTTCGGAAACTCACCGATCAGGTGATTTACGAAGTCGGCCTTGTCAGGTGGCAGATAGAAACTCGTGATCCAGCTTGCCGGATACGGTTCTAGTACGGTCGGCGGCGTCAGCACGAAGAAATTCACGCGCATCGAATCCCAGTTCAGCTTGCGCAAACCAAGTACTTGCATCTCGACTTTTTCCCCAGCCACAACAAACTCAAGCATGTCACCAACTTTCAGACCAAGCGTTTTCGCCAGACCATCCTCGACCGACGCCAGCCCCTTGTCGCGCTCACTGGCAGCGAACCAGCGTCCCGCCGTCATTGCATTGCCCTGCGGCAAATCCATCCGGTACGACAGGTTAAATTCCCGGTCGATCAGCCGTTTGGCGCGATCATCTTCATAGCTGGCCGGGCTAATTTCAACACCGTTAACCTTGGCCAGACGCCCGCGCACCATCGGCGCAAACTCCGCGTTAACGCCCTTGCTCGCAAAACTTCGGCGCACGTCTTCAAGCTGATCCGGCTGGATATTCACCACGAAGCGATTTGGCGCCTCGGGCGGAATGGCTTTTTGCCAGGCATCGAGTAAATCGTTGCGTGTCACAGTCAGTAAAAGCAGCGCCATGAAGCCAAGCGCCAACGCCACGATCTGCACGACGCTGGCCGCCGAACGCCGCTCAAGGCTAGCCAATCCATAGCGCCAGCCGATGCCACCCTGGCCCGTTCTGGAGCGCGCACTACCGCGTGCCAGCGCAGCCAGACGAATAGCTCCTCGTGCCACCAGCGCAAAAACCAGCATCGCCGCCGAAAAGCCGCCGACCACATATGCGCCAAGTCGGATTTCTCCGGCCACCCAGAACATCAGGCCAGCCAGCGCCACCAATCCCAGCACATAACCACCAATCAGACGCGACGGCGGCATTACGCCCGAAGAAAACTCGCGACGCAGCACCCGCAGCGTCGAAACACTCTTGAGTTGTAACAAAGGCGGTAAGGCAAACCCAATCAGCAGGAGCACGCCAATCAAGCTGCCTTGCAAGGCTGGCATCAACCCAGGTTGCGGTAAAGGCCTTGCCAGCAGTTGCGCCAGCCACGCATAAAGGGCGAAATGCGCCAGATAACCAAGGACACAGCCCAGCACAGCGGAGAGCAGGCCGAGCAAAGCGAACTGGCCCAGATAGACGCGCAGCAAAAATCCCTGTGTCGCACCGAGGCAACGCATCACCGCGCACGGGTCCAGATGCCGCTGCATATAGCGACGCGACGCCAGCGCAACCGCCACCGCCGCCAGGATGACGGTCAATAGCGAAGAAAGACCAAGGAATTTTTGTGCCCGATCCAGGGCGGTGCGGATTTCCGGACGAGCATTCTGGGCGTCTTCAATGCGTTCACCACGTTCAAGTGACTTTTCAAGTGTTCCACGTAGCTCTTTGATTGAATTAACTTCTCCAGCCAATAACAAGCGATAGGAAATCCGGCTGCCCGGCTGGATCAGCTGAGTTGCTTCGAGGTCATTGATATTCATCAGCAGACGCGGCGCGACGCTGAAGAAATTGACCCCGCGATCCGGTTCCAGAGTCAGCACGGCCGTCACACGCAAGGCCAGTCGCCCTACAGCGATGACGTCGCCGACGCTCGCCGACAACGCAGAGGCCAGTCGCTCATCAATCCAGATCGTTCCTGGCAGCGGAATACCGCGAGCCGGCGAATCAGCTGCATTGCGTTCCGGGGCGATGCGCA
>JAIFNM010000035.1 GCA_020047725.1 Betaproteobacteria bacterium | reverse complement strand
CGGTTCTCCAGCTATGTCGCCAAAGGCCAGGGGCGCCTCGGTGCGGACGGAGAAACGGAACACTCCGCGCCTTCGGGCAAGGTTGATGATCCGATCATCACGCGCCATCGCCCCTTGATCGTGCTGGCCGAGAGCCATAGCAAGAACATCACGCTGCGCGATCGCGCGGAGTGGGAACGCAATGTTCGTCGCGGTCGCAGTGCGCGCGGCTCAATCACAGTGCAAGGCTGGCGGCACCCTGGCGGTGAGCTGTGGCTGCCCAATACGCTGGTCTCCGTCACGTCGCCCATGCTGTGGCTTGACAACGCGGAAATGCTGATCGTTGGCTGCACCTACTCGCTCGATGAGCAAGGCGGCACGCTCACCGAGCTGGCGATCGCCCGGCCGGATTCGTTCCAACTGCTCGAAGGTGTTGCGCAGTCGAAGCTGTTCGGCAAGCTGCGCACCAAGGAACAACGCGAGAAGCGTGAGAAGGCCGAAGATTGGAGCACGTTGTGAACGACGTGCAAATGGCACTCTCGCGCATGATTGCACCTACGGCAAGACGTTTGCGCCTGATGGTAGCCCGCGCCGTGGTGACCCTCATCAACGATGCCGGAAAAATCCAGACGGCGCAGGTGAAGCTGCTCGATGGCGAAGTGCGTGACGGCATCGAGATCCTGCATCAGCACGGCTTCTGCTCGCGGCCACGGATCAAGCCGGAGGGTTTGTATTTCTCGGTCGGTGGCGATCGCGATCACGGCGTGATGGTGGCCGTGGGTGATCGCGGCTCGAATCGCCCGGATCTCGCGCCCGGCGAGACGGCGGTTTATACCGACGAAGACGCGGACGGGAGCGAGCACCGCATCATCTTCAAGAACGGGCGCGAAATCCACATCATGGCCGGCTTGACGCGGCTCATCGTGACGCCGGACGGCATCACGATCCAAACGCCGGCTCTGGATATCGAGAAGATCTGATGCACGGGATCTCGCGTCTTGTTCAGGACAGTGCCGGCGGGCGGATTCTCGGTGCCTTGCAGGACTTCGTGACGGTTGAAGGAACGCTCTGGGCAGTCAAAGATGACCCGGTTGAAGGGCATGGCACCTCACCGCATGCCGCCCCGATCATGGCTGAGGGCAGCTCCTTTGTGCGCATCAATGGTATTCCGGCCTGCCGAGAGGGACACTTGGCCACGTGCGGTCACCCGGCATCCGGCAGCGCGGCGATGAGGATCAGCGAATGACCGACATCCGGACGGTATTCATCGGCATGGATGAAGGCGCGGACTTGGCGCTCGATGCTTTTGACCTGGCGGTTGACGACAGCCTCGACACCGCCGTCATCCTTTCCTTATTCACCGACGCCCGCGCGCTCGATGACGACGTTTTGCCGATTGGCCAGACGGATCGGCGCGGCTGGTGGGCGGATGCGTATCCGGCCAAAGAAGGCGATCGCTTTGGTAGTCGCTTGTGGTTGTTGCGCGCGGCAAAGCAATTGCAGCAGTCGCTCAACCTCGCCCGTGGCTACGCCGAAGAGGCGCTGGCCTGGCTGGTTGCGGATGGCGCCGCCAGCAAGGTTGAGGTCGAAACCTTCATCGTGCGCGATGAAGTCATGGGCATGATCGTGCGCATCACGCGCCCTGATGGGTCGGTCCTGCCGATTCGCTTTGAAGTCTTGTGGAACAAGGTGTGATATGCCGTTTTCTCGTCCAGCCCTGCCGACCCTGATCAATCGCGCCGAAGCCGACATCGAGAGCAGGCTGACCGGCTCCGATGCCCGCCTGCGGCGCTCCAACCTGAATGTGATGGCGCGGGTGCATGCCGGCGGTGTGCACGGCCTCTATGGCTATCTCGATTGGCTGGCCAAACAGATCCTGCCCGATACGGCAGACGATGACATCCTGGAGCGGCACGCGCAGATATGGCTGGAAGGCGGGCGCCTCGGCGCCGGCTATGCCACCGGGCAGGCGACGGTCACCGGCACGAACGGGAAGGTGATTGAAGCGCTCACGGCCTTCAAGCGCGCAGACGGCGTGGTGTATCACACCGGATCGGAGGTAGTGATCAGTGCCGGTGAGGCCGTTGTCTCGCTGATTGCTGATGTGGCTGGCCAGGACGGAAACGCGGCAGCAGGCATCACGCTGATGCTCGATTCGCCGATCGAGGGAATTAACGCCAGTGCCTTGGTAACCAGCAATGCGCTAACCGGCGGTGCGGATATCGAAGACATTGAAGCCTTGCGCACGCGTCTGATTGATCGCATTCAGAAACCACCCCAGGGCGGCTCAAAGAATGACTACATAAGCTGGGCCAAAGAAACGCCTGGTGTGACGCGCGCCTGGTGCTTCCCCGAGGAGATGGGCGATGGCACGGTTACTGTGCGCTTCGTGCGAGACGACGACGCCAGCCTGATTCCGGATGTGAATGAGGTGGCCACGGTGCAGACTGCGATCGAGGCGGTTGCTCCGGTTAACGCGCACATCTACGTCGTAGCGCCGATCGCCGCGCCGATCGCCTTTCAGATCCAGCTGGTGCCAGCACTAGCAGCGGTGAAGGTTGCCGTCGAGGCTGGCCTACGCGATCTGCTGCTTCGTGAAGCCGAGCCGGAGGGCGGCGCGGCCGAAGGCAAAGTTCTGCTCTCACACATCCGCGAAGCGATCTCGCTGGCTGCTGGTGAAACAGATCATGTGTTGGTGGCACCGGTTGCCGACGTGGCGCCAACGATAGGCCAGATGGCAACGTTCGGGAATATCACGTGGGTGCCATGACCCCAGCGGCTTACCGCGCACAGCTGCAGGCGCTACTGCCGCCTGGCGATACGTATCCACGGCATCTGGCGGCATTCTGGACGAAGCTGCTGGACGCGTTCGCTGAGGAGTACTCCCGTTTTGATGAGCGTACGGAGCAGCTGCTGAATGAAGCGATGCCCGGCTCGTCGCTTGAGGTGCTGCCGGACTGGGAGCGATTGGTCGGTCTGCCGGATGCATGCAGCCTGGAGCTGGCCAACACCATTGCCGAGCGCCGGCAGAACGTCGTCTCCAAGCTCACGATGCGCGGCGGCGTCAGTCGTGCCTGGTACATCGCCTTTGCTGCGAAGCTGGGCTACACGATCGAAATCGACGTTTTCCGCCCGTTCATTACTGGGCTCAGTCGCTGCGGCGACCGTCTCAATGGCGGCCACAGCGTGCGTCACACCTGGCGCGTGCGAGTCATCGGCCCGCGCTACATCGCCTTTCGCACCGGCGCCAGCCAGTGCGGCGACCTGCTCGGCAAGATCACTCGCGCCGAAGACCTCGAATGCCAGCTCAAACGCCGGAAACAGGCCCACACCAACCTCATTGTTTCGTATGAAGGAGCGTAAATGAAATACGTCCAACCAATCGGGGCTGCAGTCAATGCGCCTTATATCGATGCCAATCCCGGACTGGGCGTTGAAGGCAGCCCGGTTCCGGCAGCGGCCATCGAGCATCCTCAGCGGGAAATAGCAGCGGTTATCACCGGCGCCGGATTAATTGAGTCAACAGGCGACCTGACTCAGCTCCGTCAGGCCATCACCAAGATGATCCAGTCCGGCCAACGCGCCGTAATCATCAACAATGCTGTCTTCGCTGGTGCGGTCACCGGTACCGGCAAGGCGGTCTATTGGGATTCCGCCAACAGCCAATTTGACCTGGCATTGGCTGACGGCACGGTTAAACAGAACTGCGTCGGTTTTGCCGATGTGGCCAACGCCAACGTCTACGCCTTTGGGGATGCGGTGTTGTTCGCTGGCCTTACACCCGGGGCGCGTTACTACCTGGATGGCACCACGGCTGGCGCGATCACCGTGACTGCACCGACCAATGTGGTTTTTGTGGGTATCGCGCGGAACGCGACGGAGGTGTTTGTTGATGTCGATTCCGGCGGCGGAACCGCTCAAAAACAGCTTCAAATCTTCACTTGTACACAGGCATCCAACATCCTCACCGGCGCTTTCCCTGCCACATCGCTGGATTATCGCAGTGCGACGGCGGCAAACGGCACGCCTGTCACTAAGGCGAATGGTGCTCTGACGCTGGCAATCCCGGCCACATCCAATCTTGGCATGCTGCTTACGGCACAGGTCAATCGTCTGGTCTGGGCTGTCGCCTACAACGCCGGTTCGCCGGTGTTGTGCGTCGCGAATATTGCCGGCGGTCTACCGATGGACGAAACAGGCTTTATCAGCCCGACAACCATCGGAGCGTCGTCGAATGCGGCAAATGTGTGGTATTCGGCCTCAGCCGTGTCAGGAAACTCGCCCTATCGGATCGTCTCGTTTTCCGACGTGGTATTCATCACGGGAACAGGTTGGAGCAACCCGACATTGGTGCAGCCAATCGGCGGCCAGGCGCTTGCATCTATGTCCAGCCTTGGTTACGGGCAAACATACCAAGACGTTACCGGCTCCAGGTCGACTTCGACGACTTATTACAACACGACCGGAAAGCCCCTAATTGTTAGCGTTACCAGCAACGCGAACCAACAAAACCTCGGGCACGGCGCGTATGTGAATGGAGTGCTAATTGCTCAAAGCGTTCAAGGTTTTACAACGGCGGCAAATCAATCTTGCTTGAGCTTTGTTGTGCCACCGGGATCAAGTTATCAAGTAACAAATGTCGCCCTTTCAAAATGGTACGAACTCCGTTAAAAGGATCAAAAATGCCTTACTTCAAAGACAAAACAAACGCGCTTCACTTTCTCGATGATGCTGTCTTTGCGCACCTCTTGCCAGCCGGTAGCATCGCGATAACCGACGCCGAGGCGTCGCAATTGCAGACCCCTACGCTGGCCGAAGCTAAGGCATGGGCATGGGCCGGCATCAAAACCGAACGCGACCGCCGGAAATCGGGCGGCGTGCAGATCAGCGGGAAATGGTTCCACACAGACGATCCTTCGCGCATTCAGTACAGCATTTTAGACGGCAAAGCGACTCGGGCATCGCTGCCCGCCGCTACGGTCCTTCACCCGGCGTGGAAAACGATGTCTGGCGAAAAAACGCCGATGACCGTGGCGGTTCTCCGCCAAGTTCTCGATGCGGGAATCGTCTATGACGGCGCGGTGTTCGACGCTGCTGAAACGCACCGCGCCGCGATGGAAGCCAGCGCCGATCCGGCGTCCTATGATTTCTCATCTGGTTGGCCTGTAACGTACGCCGAGTCGGTATTGTGAAAGTTATCCAGGGCTGGCGCTCCGACCCCGAGCGCGAACTGACCGACCCGCTGCCCGAGAAGAAATGGACGGTTGTGCTGCGCTTCGTTGGCGGCGACTGGCTCGATCCGATCAGCGTTGGGTCGAACTGGTTTAAACCGCCGTATCCGAAGCACATCCTGCACGTCTGGTGGCCGTTGTGGCTTTCCTACGTTCTATTTGCCGGCATGTCGGCACTGCTGATGGCCTCGCTCGCGCTTGGCCCGTGGTGGTCGTGGCCATTCGCTTTCCTCGTTTGGTTGTTGACCCCCGGCAAGATAATCGCCTGGCGCTTCAATAAGAAGGGGGGCTACGCAGGGCATAAGGTTTATGGGGTCGATGCACCTGAATACCCGTTATGGCTCTGCTCGACGGGCGATGTATTCCCTGGATCGCTGGCGCTGTGCTGGTCGATCAGGCCATTTGCAACGATAGAGAATTGAGGAGACGGTGCGACCACCGGCGGTGCGCTAACACCTCCGGTAGTCACCGCCCGCAGAGCAATCCTGCGTTTGGCCGAGGCACCGTGCTGTGCACACAGCGGGCCGAAGCCTACACGCATAGGCAAATCAGTGAAAGAGGTACGTTGCAGCTGCTGTAACAAAAAACTGGCCGAGGCAGATTTTCGCCACTTGGTCATCAAGTGCCCGCGATGCGGGGTAATGAACAACCTGAAGGCCATTGAGCCTCTCGATGCACCTGGTGTGCAGAAGGCGAGACTCAATGAGCGCGATCCTTAACAATCCGGTTAATCCGATCATCCCGTGGATGGGCGGCAAGCGCCGTCTGGCTGATCGACTGATTCCACTCTTTCCAAAGCATGAGTGCTACGTGGAAGTCTTCTGCGGTGGGGCGGCGCTGTTCTTTCTGCGACCGATGCCCGCCCAGGTCGAGGTCATCAACGACATCAACGGCGAACTCGTTAATCTCTATCGCGTGGTGCAGAACCACCTCGAGGAGCTAGTCCGACAGTTCAAGTGGTCGCTTTCTAGCCGCCAGGTGTTCAAGTGGTGCCAGATGCAGAATCCCCAAACCCTGACTGATATTCAACGGGCTGCAAGATTCTTTTACCTGCAGCATCACGCTTTCGCTGGGAAGGTGTCTGGCCAGAACTTCGGTACTGCAACGACGGCGCCAGCGATCAATCTGCTCCGGATCGAGGAGAACCTATCCTCAGCCCATCTCCGGCTGGCCAACGGCACCACGATCGAGAACTTGCCCTGGGCGGACTGCATGAAGCGCTACGACCGCGACCACACCTTCTTCTACCTCGATCCACCCTACTGGCAGACTGAAGGCTATGGCGTCCCGTTTGAATGGTTAGAGTACGAGGCGCTGGCCAGCACAATGCGTACATGCAAGGGCAAAGTGATGCTATCGATCAACGATCACCCCGATATCAGAGCTTGCTTCGCCGGCCTTACGTTTCACGAAACAGGGATAAAGTACAGCGTCGCCAACTGCCACGGCGCACCAAAGGAGAGTGGGGAATTGGTGATCACGAACTACGAGCCAGGTGTGGGCAACGGCGGGCTGTTTTAACGCGCTGAGAAAGTGTAATTAACTTTCAGCGTGTGCAATCATTAGGCTGTTCCAAATATCCCGCGAAACAGTGTCAAATATCTCGGCGCGCTACATTCAGACTTAATTGGCAATGATCCTAAAAACCGCAGTTATCCGATCCCGTCCGCATGATTTTCGAGTAATCGAAGTGCTGAAAGCGGAGCGATTCCGGCGAGAACGTGCTT
>JAIFNM010000178.1 GCA_020047725.1 Betaproteobacteria bacterium | reverse complement strand
TCGTGGGTCAATCCGTATTCGCCGCTCGGGCAGCCGGTTTCACAACTGACTCAACCCTTCCTCAGGCCGATTCAGCGCTTTGTTCCGCCGATTGCCAACATTGACCTCTCACCGCTGATCGCCATTATTCTGGCGCAACTTGTTCTGATCTTCGTTTAGCGATGGACTGGCTGCGCGAGGGCGACGGGCGCACGACGCTGACACTGCACATCCAGCCGGGTGCGAAGAAAACGGAAGTCGCCGGCCTGTACGGCGATGCACTGAAGATCAGGCTTGCCGCCCCGCCCGTTGATGGCAAGGCCAACGCCGCCCTGATCGAGTTTGTCGCCGAGCGGCTCGGGCTGTCAAAGTCGGCCGTCAGCCTGAAAAGCGGCCAGACATCGCGACGCAAAGTTCTTGCCGTAATCGACGCACCGGCGGATACGGAAAAACTCTTGCTAGGCGCCTGACAAAACCGAGGTTTTCAGGAATGCTCGGTTTTGTGAGCACCAGGCAGTTGATGTTATCCAAGAAGTTCGAAAGCGTCGTTGACCGAGAGATGGACGTGCCCAGACAGAGCCTTCCATAGCGGCGAACGGATCAGTCGATCCTGAACCGGACCTTTGACTTCAGCCAAATGCAATCTGATTTTCCGACTGCCCAGTTCGCGGTTGATATCGGTCAGCACTTCCATGGCCGTAGTATCGATACGATTGACCGCACTCATGATCAACACAACGTCGTGGGTATCGGCCGCTTTTTCCAGCTCGGTGCCAAGGCGTGATTCGACGGCGCTCAGGTTTCCGAAAAACAGGCTCTCGTCGATGCGCAGAAATAACACGCCGGGAATGGTTTCAACGCCGTGCCTTTCGACATTGCGAAAATGCTCGCTACCAGCAATTCGCCCGATAACAGCGATATGCGGTGTACTGGCGCGTACGAGCAGGGTTGCCAGCGACAAACCGATACCCAGTGCGATTCCCAGCTCCAGTCCGAGAACCAGCACGCCCAGCCCGGTTCCGAGCAACGCAAACGCATCGGCGCGATCATATGACCACGCCTGGCGAAACGCCTTGATGTCAATCATGCTAATGGCGGCGATCACGATACTTGCCGCCAGCACGGCGAGCGGCAGCCTGGCAAGCCAGTGCGTTCCCGTCGCCACGATGCCCAACATGGCCGTCGCAGAAACGATACTGGCCAATGGACTTTGCGCGCCCGCCGCAACGTTGACCGCCGAGCGCGACAGGCCGCCGCCGACGGGCATCCCACCATAAAACGCGGCAACGATATTGGCCGTGCCCAGCCCGACCAGTTCGCTGTTGGCATCAATCCGTTCGCGCCGCTTGATCGCCAGCGCCTGCGCCATGGTGATGTTCTGCACCATGCCGATAAGCGCCAGGATCAGCGCCGGCACGGTCAAAATCTTGAGTGAATCCAGGCTGGGAGCAAAAAAAGTGAAGGAAGCCAAGCCTTCTTGCACGGTGCCGACCACGGCGACGGCGTGTTTCTGATCAAGATCGAACCTGACTACGAGCAAGGTAGCCATCACGACAACGATCAAAGGCATCAAGCGGACCACAAAACCAGCATTCCGCGACGACAGCCCGGTCTTGAGCAAAGCGCTCGACAGCCACTTGCGCGATGAATAAAGTACGACCAACGCCACCCCGCCGATCAGCAGCGTCATCGGCCTGGTTTGAGAAACACTTCCAGCGAGCGAAGAAATGACCTGCCAGGTCGTCGACCCGGTGACCTTCACGCCAAGCAGGAATTTGAGCTGGCTGATGACAATCAGCACGGCTGAACCTGAAATGAACCCGCTGACTACCGGCCGGCTCAACAGTTGGGACAGGAAGCCTAGGCGAAGCACACCAAAGGCCAGAACCAATACGCCGGAAAACAGCGACAGGCTAGCGGCGAGCGCGATGTAGTGCGGACTCCCGGGCGTTTCCAGAGGACTCAGCACGGTAAAGGTCATGATTGCGGTAATGGCGACCGGACCAACGGCTTGAGTCATGCTGCTGCCAAAGAAAGCGTAAGCAATGACCGGAAAAATGCTGACATATAGACCAGCTTGCGGTGGCAAACCCGCAAGCAAGGCATAGGCCAAACTCTGCGGAATCACCAGCACAGTAACGATCAGTCCGGCCACCAGGTCGGTCGTAAACTGCTCGCGTGGATAGGCCCTGATCCAGCGGGGCAGAAATTGCATCGGGGCACGTATCTTCAATTAGCTTCCTGCTCGAGACACAGTCCATCGAAGGAATGCGGGTGGCGCCGCGTTGAAATCCACAGCGCTCTTGATTCTGAACTGCTTGCGCCAAAAAGTCATCTTTGCGGCTCTCCATCAGGAACATGGAAAATCTGGACAGTATGTCTGGAACCCGCATGGATAAACGACCTTTGACATGCCCTTCTGAAGATCGGCGTATTTATTGGCTCGCAGAGCATGAAATGATACAGGACGCCAATTTCCGCGCTTCATAAAGCGGAGAAAGGTAGCTGATCAATTTGGTGCAGGAGAAGTCGGCGCCAGCGTATGCCCGCACTTCTACAAAGGGGAAGGGCACTATCGGATTTTAGTAGACCCGGCTTTCTGCTCCGTTGAGCGAACCGTGACGGCTAGCCAACACGCTATTACCCGGCTGCGTGCGCCCTGGACGCTCTTTTGAAACGCCGGCGTCGATTCCCGTTCACGTGTTTTGAGAGGGTGATACGCTGTGCACTGCGTGTGAAGCATGCTAAACGTATGAGTATCATGCCGCCAGCCAATCGAATATGACGCGATGAGAGCTGAGTTGCAGCTATCCCCAAATTAGTTGGTTAGCGGGTAATCCTGTAACAAAGTCCTGACAGAATCAGGCTTTGGCGCACAGGGACGGTGAATTTTCGCGCCCCATTTTGGGATAGTTGCACCGAAGCCGGGCATTTACATTCCCTCGTCAACCACATGAATTTCGGCGCGTTCGCTAAGTATGGAGTTCGTGCTTTTCGCGCCGGGTAGCGCATTTTGGCGCCCCGCACATCACCCAACACAAGGAACCATCATGCCCCGCAAATTTGACCAGACCAAGCTTGACCACCTCATTATCCGCCGCGCCATGCACAATGCTGCAGGGCAATTCGAGGTCTATTTCTCCGAATTCACCGCCACTTGGCACGATTCGAAGACAAAGAAGAATGTCGACTTCACTGGCTCTATCGACAGCCAAATCGCCCTGAAGACCGCCCAGATTCAAGGCAGCAAGGAAGTTTACGAACTCAAAAACGTGTTCACTGACGCAGAGTTGCGAGCTTTCAACTACCTGATCAATTCGGAACATACCGGGCGCGCACGCCACGCTGCATAGCGAACAGGAGCGGAAAATGGAAGCCTTTCAGCAAGCTCTGACATACGACCCCTCGGCCCAGGTTTTTGTCGCAAAGGTACTGGTCGTTGTGGCGCTGTTCTTCTACACCAATGTGGAATAGGTTTGCGCTTTACGATACGTGTAGCCGCCGGTGGCCGTAGAATACTGAAGCACAGGAGGCGGCTATGGAGATGAAGCGCATCAGTTCAGGAAAACTTCGTGCGGTTGGATACAGCCTGCGGGAGCGTATCCTGCGGGTTGAACTCGACGATGGAAGCGTGATTGAATACTCGGGTGTTGGAGACGAGGTCTGGCGCCGGTTGTCGGCCTCCGGGTCTGCGTGGAGCTATTACCGCGATACGATAGAGGAGGAGTATTCCGGTCGTCGAACGACCGCGAGCGCAAGCTCCCAAAAGACCTCCAATCCGCTTGACGAATTGTTCAAGAAATAGCGAACGGGCGAATACAGGTCCCGAAAAAGGCTGACTCACTATGGCCAATTCTCGAAAATCGCCTGACTTGCTGCTCAGAGGTTGATTCAAGCGCTACCATGCGCCATCGCGTAGCATGTGACGTCAACCCGGATCCTGCGAGTGAACTCAGTCCCATGAAAAGACCACGGTATTTCCCAGAACCCATGCGACGAGCCGTTTTCGCGCTGGCTACCTTTCTGCTGGCTGGCGGCGCGCAAGCTGAGTGGATATCACTCGGGAGGACGGACAGCTTTCGTGTCTATATTGACCAGAAGCCGACACAGAAAAACGGTGATCTTGTGCAGATTTGGCAGATCATGGATTTCACGTCAGCGCAGTGGGTTGATGCCCGAACGGTCGTCGGGTCGATCAAGAACCTGGTCGAATATGACTGCAGTCAGCCGCGCTTCCGTACTCTTTTTGTCGAGGCCTATTCCGAACAGATGGGCGACGGTCGCATGGTGGCGAATGAACAGCTTAGTAACCCGCAATGGGAGGTCGTTGAAGCGGGCGGTACGGCCGAAAAATCACGGCAGGCAGCCTGCGGAAAGAAGTAGCTGCGTCCCTGCCGCAAAGTTCCCCGAACGATGGCCTCCGAATCTTGGGTTCAGCCGTTACAAAAACACACAAGGATCCCGGGGAAAGACAAGGTAGGCGCTTGTTATAATCAATGGTTTCCACGATCACACGGATATTCGGCTCCCCATGCGCAAGATTCAATCGTTTTTCCTCGCACTTATAGTTATTCCGGTACTGGCTTTTGCCCAGCAGTTACCCACTCCACCAGCACTAGCTGCCAAGTCCTGGCTTTTGATTGAATCCGGTTCTGGGCAGGAACTCGCTTCGCAGGCGGCCGATGAGCGCCTTGAACCGGCGTCGCTGACCAAGCTGATGACGGCGTACCTCACGTTTTCGGCGCTCAAGCAGGGCACGCTCAAGATCGACCAGATGATCCAGGTCTCGGAAAGAGCCTGGAAGTCGCAGGGGTCGCGCATGTTCATCCAGGTCAACACGCAGGTGAAAGTCGAGGACCTGATCAAGGGCATGATTGTGCAATCCGGCAACGATGCCTGTGTCGCATTGGCTGAAGCCATCGCCGGGAACGAAGATGTATTCGCGCAAAAAATGACTCAGGAAGCGCAGCGCCTAGGCATGAAGTCGACCAACTTCCGCAACGCCGCCGGCATGCCCGATCCAGAGCACTACACCACCGCGCGAGATCTGGCGACGCTGGCAGGTGCACTGATCCGAGATTTCCCCGAGGATTACGCCAAGTATTACTCGATCAAGGAATTCCGCTACAACAACATTACCCAACCCAACCGCAACCGCCTGCTGTGGCTCGATCCGACCGTCGATGGCGTCAAGACCGGACATACCGACGCCGCCGGCTACTGCCTGATTTCCTCGGCCAAACGTGGCCCGCGCCGTCTGTTGTCGGTTGTTCTCGGTGCCAAATCCGACAGCGTTCGCGCTCAGGAATCGCTCAAGCTGCTCAACTACGGCTTCCAGTTCTACGATTCCGTTCAGCTTTACGCCAAAAATGACGCGGTTTCCAGTTTGCCGGTTTGGAAGGGAGCAGAAAAAGCAGTCAAGGCGGGTTTCACACACGACTTCACCATGGCTGTTCCCAAAGGCTTCGGTCCACGTATCAAATCCGAACTGATTCCGCAGCAAAGGCTGATCGCGCCAATCACACAAGGCCAGGTGCTTGGTACGCTGAAGGTTAGCGTCGACGGAAAGCCGTATGGTGATTTCCCGGTCGTGGCCATCGACGGCGTACCAGCCGCCGGTATATTTGGCCGCACCATCGACACCGTGCGCCTCTGGTTCAACTGAGCCCGATCATGACTGCCTACCTCAACGGACAGTTCCTGCCGCTTTCAGAAGCGCGTGTTTCGCCGCTAGATCGCGGTTTTCTGTTCGCTGATGGCGTCTATGAGTTCATTCCGGTCTATTCGCGATTCCCCTTTCGTATGGATGAACACCTGCGCCGTCTGCAGGATTCACTAGACGGCATATATCTGCCCAATCCGCATACTCCGGATGAATGGCGGGCGATCATTCTTCGTATCATTGCCACGGCGGATTTCGAGGACCAATCGGTTTACATCCAGGTTTCGCGCGGCGCCGATATCAAGCGCGACGCGCCATTCCCGAAGGGTGTCGCGCCAACGGTATTTCTGTTCACGGCGCCGCTGGTCACCCCCTCGCCCGCACAGCGCGAAAGCGGCGTGGCCACTATCACAGCTGAGGACATCCGCTGGGCACGTTGCGACCTCAAAACCGTCGCCCTGTTAGCCAACGTGTTGATGCGACAAAAGGCCGTCGACGCCGGCTGTGCCGAAACGATCATGCTGCGCGACGGTTACCTGACCGAAGGCTCGTCATCGAACATCTTCTGCGTCAACGATGGCGTCATCCTGACGCCACCGAAGGATCACCGCATGCTGCCCGGCATCACCTACGACATCGTGCTCGAACTGGCGGCAAAGCATGGCGCGCCGCATGAAGTCCGGCCGGTTTCCGAAGCCGAACTGCGTTCGGCCGACGAACTGTGGATGACGGCTTCCTCGAAGGAAGTGCTGGCGATCACCACGCTCGACGGCCTGCCGGTCGGCCATGGCGCCCAGGCCGGCAAACCCGGTCCGGTGACGCGCCTGATGCACGACTGGTTCTGCTCCTTCCGCGACAATGTGATGAGACACGCCAATGCCTGACGTTCCGCAACAGGAAACGCTACTCGAATTTCCCTGCGCTTTCCCGCTCAAGGTCATGGGCCTGACCAACGACGCGCTGGCGCAAACGGTGCTCGACATCGTCTTGCGTCACGCACCGGACTTCGACGGCGCGACGATGGAAATGCGCGCATCGAGTGGCGGCAAATACGTCAGCCTGACCTGCACCATCAACGCCACCTCCAAGCCAAAGCTTGACGCGCTCTATCGCGAGCTATCCGGTCATCCGCTGGTCAAGGTGGTGCTTTGATCGCTGCTCCTCTCATTCGCCAGCTTGGTTGCGTCGACTACGAACGAACGTGGCGGGCGATGATCGACTTCACTGCCGCCCGCACGGTTTCACTGCCGCCCGCACGGTTGAAACACCTGATGAACTGTGGGTTTGCGAACACCCTCCGGTCTACACGCTGGGGCTGGCCGGCAAGGCCGAACATCGGCTGATCGACAACGGTATTCCGCTGGTCAAGATCGATCGCGGCGGGCAAATAACCTATCACGGCCCTGGACAGGTGGTGATCTATCTGATGCTCGATCTTGACCGCCGCGAGCTCGGAGTGCGCGAATTCGTCTCACTGATCGAACAGGCGATCATCGATCTGCTTGCCGACAATGGCGTACCCGCCCGCCGGCGCGAAGGTGCTCCCGGCGTCTATGTCGATCAGGATAAGGTCGAAGCCAAGATCGCCGCACTCGGACTGCGCGTGCGCAAGAACGGCTGCTATCATGGCCTCAGTCTGAACGTAGACATGAATCTATCTCCCTTTTCGGCGATCAACCCCTGTGGTTACGCCGGCATGGCCGTCACCCAGACCCGCGACAAGGGAATGAGCTTGTCGCCGACACAGGTCGCGCAAGCACTGGTGGGCCACCTCACCCGACAACTGGAGCAAGCATGAGCGAACAGGACACAAAACCAGCCGCCAAGATCGCCGGTGTCAAGCAACGTGGCGAGCTGAAAACGGCGCGTATCCCGATCAAGGTCGTCGCTGCTGCCGAGCCACTACGCAAACCAGCTTGGATTCGCGTCAAGGCCGGTAACGACGCCGGTCGCTTCGGCGAAATCAAGTCCATGCTGCGCGAACAGAAACTGCATACCGTGTGCGAAG
>JAIFNM010000276.1 GCA_020047725.1 Betaproteobacteria bacterium | reverse complement strand
TGATGCCACGCGCCGCGCAGACCATGGCCAGACCGATGCCGGTATTGCCGGAGGTCGGTTCCAGAACGACCGTGTCGGCGACAATCTTGCCAGCCGCCTGCGCCGCATCGATCATGGCAGCCGCGATGCGATCCTTGACGCTGTGCGCCGGATTGAAGAATTCGAGCTTGACCGCGATGGTACCGTCAATGCCGGTGGCCAATCGATTGAGTTTGACCAGCGGCGTATTGCCAATCAGGTCGGTCACGTTGTCGGCGATATTCATGTTGTCTCCTGTTCGATCAGGCGAGAAAAAGCTTGTAGGCCGGATTGTCGGTTTCGTTCCAGTGCGCGTAACCCAGCTTTTTCAGGAAGTCCTTGAACTGCTTCATTTCGACCGGTGGCACCTGCATGCCGACCAGCACCCGGCCATAGTCAGCGCCGTGGTTGCGGTAGTGAAACAGGCTGATGTTCCAGCCAGCGCTCATCTGGGTAAGGAAGTTCATCAGCGCCCCGCTACGCTCGGGGAATTCGAAGCGATAGACGATCTCGTGATCAACCTGCGGCGAATGCCCGCCGACCAGATGGCGGATGTGCAGTTTGGCCATTTCATCGTCGGTCAGATCGAGCGTGGCGTAACCGTGTTTGCGCAGTTGTTCGACAAGTTTCAGCGACTCGGTACGCGAGTTAACCTGAACGCCGACAAAGACATGCGCTTCTTTCTGGTAGTTGAAGCGGTAATTAAACTCGGTGATGTTGCGGGCACCGATCAATGACAGGAACTGTTTCAGGCTGCCGGGCCTTTCGGGCAGAGTCACGGCGAGAATCGCTTCGCGCTGTTCACCGACTTCGGCACGCTCGGCGACAAAACGCAGGCGGTCAAAATTCATGTTGGCACCGGAAGCAATCGCTACCAGCGTCTTGTCTTTCAGCTTGTATCGCGCGGCGTAGGCCTTGGCTCCCGCCACGGCAAGCGCACCGGCTGGCTCGAGAACGGCGCGCGTATCTTCGAAGACGTCCTTGATCGCCGCGCAAATGGCGTCAGTGTCGACGCAAACCATTTCATCGACGTACTGCTGACAGAGGCGGAAGGTCTCTTCACCAACGTATTTGACGGCCGCACCGTCGGCAAACAGGCCGACCTGTTTCAAGCGAATACGCTTTCCAGCCTGCAACGATTGCGTCATGGCATCGGCGTCGACCGCCTCGACACCGATAATCTTGGTTTCCGGCCGTAAACGCTTGATGTACGCTGCGACGCCCGAAATCAATCCACCGCCGCCGACACAGCAGAACACCGCATGGATCGGTTTCGGATGCTGACGCAGAATTTCCATGCCGATCGTTCCCTGGCCTGCAATGACGTCAGGATCGTCAAAGGGATGCACGAAGGTGAGTTTTTGCGCCTTTTCCAGCTCCAGCGCGTGCGCATAAGCATCGTCGTAAGAATCGCCGGCCAGAACCACCTCGCCGCCACGGCTGCGCACGGCCTCGATCTTGATCGCCGGGGTGCTGGTCGGCATCACGATGACCGCCCGGCAGCCAACCTTGGCCGCCGACAAGGCCACGCCCTGCGCATGATTCCCGGCCGAGGCGCAGATGACGCCGCGCTTCAGGCGCTCCGGTGAAAGCTGGGCGATCTTGTTGTACGCCCCGCGCAGCTTGAAGGAGAACACCGGCTGCATGTCCTGCCGAAAGGTTGGGCGCGGCATCAAGCGGGGTTTCTACGGCAACGTCGTAGACCTGCGCATTGAGTATTTTCTCGAGATAATCCGGGTGCATGGCCGCTTGTCGTCTGCTTGCAAAGCGACGATTCTAGCAGCAGCAAGGGCAATGCTCCGCATGGAAAAAGGCAATCAAGCGCCACAGGAATGGCGCCAGCATCGAAAGCGGCCGAAGAAACCGCGTTCTGACCATACAGGGAGCGATCAGAGGAAAGCGATAGCTCCTTGTATGTTAAGACTTTTTACTGGCCTTTGGCAATGGCTCTGCTGCTTTCCCGGACAATCAGCCACTGACCGTTCTCTTTGTGCCACTCGAGGGTCTTCTCAGTGGCATCGCTATAGCCATCTGCAGCGTAAACCAGTCGAAACGTAGTGAATGCAACATCGGGACTGCCACTGCGAACAACCATATCCTGGATTTCGACACTAATTCCGTTGGCCTTGCCGATGCGCTGCTCGCGCTGACGCGCCCAGTCATCACGACTCAAGCCACCTTCGGGCTTGAAGCTAGGCGCGTACAAACCAAGATAGCTCTTGACGTCGCGCGCAACCCAGGCGGAACGCCAGGCTGTTGTCCGTGCCGGAACTTCCGACTCGACATTGGCGGGAGGAAGCGGCTTGGCCGCGCTCTGGTCAGGTTTTGGACGATTGCCCATGAAGCCGCTTGACTGACTCTCAAGAACCTCCTTGACCTTGCGGTTGAGCGCTTCACGATCCAGCGTCGTCGCCAGCGGTGCAGTCGATGGACACAGCTGGGCGAGGTCAACCGGGGTCAGATCATTTTCATCGGGCGAATTATCAGCATCGACCCGCTTCAAGCCGAGGGTTTCAAGTAAACGTCCCATACCCGCGTAGCTGCGCAGATAGGCGATCGCCAGATCAGCGTCGGCATTGACCTGCGAGCGACGCGCATCGAAATACTCGTTTTGCGTATTCAGCAAGTCGAGCAGGGTGCGCTGGCCGATGTTGAACTGATCACGGTACGCCGTCCGCGTCTTTTCGACCAGACTGACCTGCGTACCGATATAGGAGATCTGATCTTTCAGGCGCAAGGTCTCGTTATAGGCGATCGAAAGAGTCTGGCGCATGTCTCGGCACGCCTTTTCGCGTTGATCGAGGGCAATATCCTTGCGCTCGCGATACTGGCGGCTGCGCGCAGAATCGGAGCCGCCGTTGAAAATATTGAAATTCAGGCGCAACTCGATCCGGCTGTCGTCACGCGACCCGCCATCCTGATAATTACTGTAGTCATCGCGACGCGCCACCAGATCGAGCCGGGGCATGAAGGCCGAACGACGCGCTTCGAGGTCATATTGCGAGGCTTCAATGTTTTCAACCGTCGCGCGCAAGACCGGATTATGTTTCAGCGCCTCGCCAAGCACCGCATCGATATTGCGTGGAAGTGCCTTGGCCAGCTCGGCGGGAGCGGCCATCTCCGTCGCGGGTTGCTCGCCGACGACACGCACGTAGCGGGCCGTAACATCATGCAGATTGGCGTAGGCGGTCGTCAGATTCACATCGGCCAAGGCCAGGCGACTGGACGCCTGATCCACGTCCACCCGCTTGCCCACACCGGATTCAGCGCGTTTCTTCAACTGCTCATAGGCCGCCTGGTGCTGGATGTAGTTATCCTCGGCAAGCACGACCTGTGACCGGTAACGCAACACGTCAAGGTAAGCACGACCCGCTTCAAGCGCCGCGTTTTCCGAGGCATCAAGCAGCTCGAAATAGCGCACCAGCTTGGCCTTGCCCAAGCGCTTGACTTCGTTCGACGTGGAAAAGCCGTCAAAAAGCATCTGCCTCAGGCTGAGCGTTGTCTCGTTGCCGCTGTAGGAAAGATCCGTTCCGACCTGCTTTTGCGAGGTCTTTTGGTACCCGCCTCCCGCCGAAAGATCAACTTTTGGCAGAAAGCCCCCCTGCGCGACACCGATTTCTTCCGATGCCTCGCGGAAAGCGTGCCAGCGGGCCATTACGTCCGGGCTCTTTAGCACAGCGGCCTGCGCGACACCCTTGAGCGTGGCTTGTCGTGCCGTCTGCGCGCCCAGCGGAGCTGAAAAAACTGCCGCCAACAACAGGGCCATCCTCATGTAACTAAAGCTTTGCATCTTCCCTCCAACGAGCCATATACTCAGACAATTGCTTAAAAGTGTTCGCATTATATAGATGCCAAACAATCCTTCGGCGCATTTTTTCACGTACCTTCACATTTGTTTACAATCGGAAAACACCCTTTCAGCCCTTGCCGATGCGCCTTAAAACCAAATCGACGGTCAGCCAGCACCGAGCACTTTGGGCAAGACTTCGTCATTCGATGCTGGCGCTGCTGCTGGTCTTTTCCGCCCTTTATGCGGTCGCTGCACTGGACTCCGACGCGCTGCAGCAGCAACTGATCGCCCGCTTCGGCCCGGCCCGGGTCATCCTTCTCAACAACTGGCTGCAGACGGTCAGCTCGGCCAAAAGTGGCGGCGATGAATCCCGTCTAAAGCGGATCAACGATTTCGTCAATCAGAACATTCTTTTCGATTCCGACAACGGCACCTGGCAACAAAGCGATTACTGGGCAACTCCGCTGGAAACGATCGGTCAGGGTGCCGGCGACTGTGAAGATTTCGCCATCATCAAGTATGTTTCACTGCGTATGACAGGCATTTCCGACCAAAAGTTACGGCTGATCTACGTCAAGGCGCGGCTCGACACGCCTGACGGACCCGTGCAACAGGCGCACATGGTGCTCGCTTATTACGCCACCCCGAACGCCGAGCCGCAGATTCTGGACAGTCTGGAGACGACGATCCGCCCGGCCTCGAAGCGTACTGACCTGCAACCGGTTTTCAGCTTTAACAGTGAAGCGATTTTTGCTGGCGTTTCCGGCAAGGACAAAGCGTCGGCAGGCGGCATCGGTCGCCTCTCGCGCTGGGAAGACGCATGGCGGCGCATCCGTGCCGAAGGCTATGAATAAAATGTTTGAACAAGGAAACTAGACCATGTCCATGTATCGCCAACTCTGGCTAGCCATCATCATCAGCACGCTGATCGCACTGACGGGTAGCCTGCTCGCTTCAATGCTCAGTGCGCGCGGCTATCTTGAATCACAACTGTCGATCAAGAATGCCGACAATGCCTCGGCGCTCGCCCTTTCGCTGAGCCAGAATAACCCTGACGACGTAACGGTCGAACTGGCTGTCAGTGCCCTTTTCGACAGTGGCCACTACGAACTCATCCGTATCGTTGACCCGATGGGCAAGACTATCGTCGAACGGGCTGCAGCGACCGACAATGGCGACAATATCGGCGCACCTGACTGGTTCGTGCATCGCCTGCCGATCCGCCCGACCCCCGGCCTTGCGCAGATCACTAATGGCTGGAAGCAGTTCGGCACGGTCACTCTGATTAGCCACAGCCGCTTTGCCTACCAAGCCCTTTGGGACAGCGTTCTGAAGATGATCGGCGCGCTGGCCTTTGCCGGGCTAGTCGGCGGTTATCTCGGCTCGTTCATCCTGCGTCGGCTCAAGAAGCCCTTGCAGGCCGTTATCGATCAGGCGACAGCGATCACCGAGCGCCGCTTTGTGACGATTGACGAGCCCAAAGTGCCAGAACTCAAGCGACTGGCGACAGCAATGAACGCCACGGTCATACGCCTTAAATCCATGTTCGAGGAAGAAGCGACGCGGCTCGAGGTAGTGCGCCAGGAAGCTAACTGCGACACGCTGACCGGCCTCGCGAACCGCAGCTACTTTATGGCCCGCTTGCGTGAAGTTGCGCTCAATGAAGATTCGCGGGGTGGATCAGTTTTCATCGCCCGGCTGGCTCATCTTGCCACCGTCAACCAAGTGCTTGGGCGCGAGGCGGCCGACGAGCTCTTGCGCCGCTTTGGCAAAGTACTGGGATATGCCGCACTGACTGCAAGCGATGGTCTGGCGGCACGGTTGAATGGCGCCGACTTTGCCCTGCTGATTCCGGATCTCCATAGTCCCAAGGAAACCGCAGAAGCACTGCTCGAACAACTCGGCCGCGAAGCCGCCGGATTTCTGCCGAACCGGACCACCACGTGGATGGCCTGTGGGCATTTCCTGCGCGGCATTGAACCCGGTGCAGTGCTGGCACAGGTGGACACAGCGCTCGCCTCTGTCGAGGCAAGCGAACGCAACGGCCTGTGTATCATCAACATGAGCGAAGAAGATGACGCGCCGCGCAGCGCTGACGAGTGGTCGAAGATGATTCGTCGTGCGCTCGACAACCGCTGGGTGCGGCTGGTTTCCTTCCCGGTCAAGGCACTGAGCGGGCAGCTAATTCATCGTGAATGCCCGCTGCGCCTGATGTTCGACGAGGACGGCGAATGGCAACCGGCCGGGCGCTTCCTGCCCGTGGCTGAACGGCTAAAACTTACGCCACAGCTTGATCTGGCTGCCGTTGCGCTCGGCCTTGATGATCTTGAATCCAAGCCAGATTTATGCGGTCTGGCGATCAACCTTTCAGCAGCGTCGATTCAATTGCCCGATTTCCGCACGCAGCTTCTCGCCCTCCTCAAGCAGCGCGCCGGTACGCCGCGTTTGTGGCTGGAGGTTTCCGAAGCCGGAGCGCTCACTCACTTCGCTGCCTTCCGCGAGCTTTGTCTTGCGCTCAAGAACACCGGCTGCCAGATGGGCATTGAGCACTTCGGGCGACGTTTCAGCGAGGTCGGCCAACTGCACGATCTCGGGCTCGACTACCTCAAGGTCGACGCCAGCTTCATTCGCGGCATCGAGGACAATCCCGGTAACCAGGCTTTCCTGCGCGGAGTCTCGACCATCGCCCACGGCATCGGCATGAAGGTAATCGCCGAGGGCGTGGCCAGCGAGGCTGAGTTCGCCACACTCTCCGGCATCGGCTTTGACGGCGCCACCGGCCCGGCGATACGGGAGTAGCCTGGAAGACTTATGAATAAACAGTCCCGAGGCATGAATGCGCGCAAGATCTGGATTGCAGACACGGTCTGCTCAAGGCCGTTAATCCACGCGCCCTGAGCGATACCCGCGGCACGGTTTTCGCGAAGAAGTACTCTCCGGGGTGCGGCCTCCAGGCCGATGGTCAAACAAGAGGCGGACGTTTCCGCCCGCCTCCTTCCCATACCTGAGCCTGAAAAGCTTAGTCCGTATGAAGCTTGCCCTTGTTGAGCAGGTCTTGAATGATCTGTTGGTCGGTGTTGCCAGTCACCAGATCGATACCCTGCAAAACGATGCTCTGATCTACGGCGCCCGTATTGAAACCGCTCGTGAAACCGCCCGCGCTGCTGATCTGAACGACAGTATCACTGCCGCTCTTTTCGAAATGCAGGAAATTACCGAGATTGCCGATGCCACCGCTGGCATGGCTTTCTCCCTGCAGAAAATCGCGCAGGTCAAGCACATCACCATTAGCCGCTGCGATGTTGTTGTCAAATGACTGGATCGTATCCACTGCCGGCTGCCCGGGGCGACCGCCTTCTGCCAGTTGCCATCTAAAAACATCGGCGCCCGCGCCACCGGTCAATAGATCATTGCCAACACCGCCATGCAGCACATCATTACCCTCCCCACCGATCAAGGTATCGTTGCCAAAACCGCCGTGCAGGATATCGTTTCCACTGCTCCCCGTAATCGAATCATTGCCCATCGTCCCGAAGGCTTCACCGGCCGAAAGTAATGTTGTATTCAACGCCGCCTGCACTGTGACGTCGATCGAGGCGTGACTGACCGCCGTACTTCCCCCGACACTCTCGGTCGAAGTCGCCTGAACATCGAGCAGCATTTGCCCGCTATAGGAAGCTGGCGGCGTAAGTGCAAGGTTGCTGTAGTCCCACCCGGTAATCACCGCGACCCCTGACGCGTCAACGGTTACCGAGTGTCCTTTGTCATCTGACAAAACCGATCCTTGAGCAATGTTGGCAATCTGAACAGCCAATTTCTCCGACCCGTCCGTATCGACCAAATTCGCCGCCAGAGCTCCCAATTGGATTGTTGTGCCTTGGCCACCGACATTTAGCGCTTGTTGAAGAACGATATTATCAAGTACGCCACCGTACGAATCCTGTGTCGTCGCCTTTAATTCAAGGCGTTCAACACGGCCAGTGCCGACAAATTCCATGTCATAGTGGCGGAGACCAACCACTGGCGAACTGATTGTGCCAACCTTGGCTCCCCCCCAATAGATATCAATCTGTGAATTGGCCTCGGCAGAAGAACGGGGCGAATAATCAAAGCTCAAACGGTAGGCAGCGCCCATCGTCGTCGAGACATTTGTGTACAGGTTTGAAGGATCCCCTGTGTTGGCTTCCAGCTCGATGACATAATTAGTAGCTGAAGCGCCAGATACATAGGTATTGGCTGGGCCAATTTCAACTCTATTTCCAGCGTTATCGGTTTTCCAGAAACTGTCTGCTGGTATCGCTATGTTTTTCCAGGAACTTCCCGCAGGTAATATGTTTTCAAAATTTTGGCTGGCATAAATTCCGGCTGGGGCCACTGTCAGGTCTGGTTTATCAGCCACCGGCATAATATCGATCCGCGCGATAGCCGGTACGCTACTCGCCGTGCCGTCGAAAGCTTGGTAGGTAAAGCTGGCATAGTCTGCCTGCCGATTACCGGCTGACGAGCCACCAAAGCCATCTGCGCCGGACTCATGAAGATCGGGAATAAAGCGCAATTTTCCGTTGCCAATATCTGTCTGCGATATGAGCTGATTCACCGATACAGCAACCCAGTTCGGCGTGGATGTAGTGCTGTTGTTGTACTGCAACACACCATCACCCGGCAACGACATGACGCGTACCGAAAGACTGGAAGTTGCAGTATCGACATCGGCAACATTGAAATCAGCCCAAGTGAGCGTTAGTGCCGTGTCTTCAACGCCAGTGATAGTTGCGCCGGTAGTGGTCGGGCCTTCCTGGAGGTTGATCACCGTGATCACTTCGTTGGCCGACGTCGAAACGTTGCCTTCGTTGTCAGTCACCGCGAACGGGATGG
>JAIFNM010000111.1 GCA_020047725.1 Betaproteobacteria bacterium | reverse complement strand
CAAGCCAATACCGGAATCCCGGGCGAGATCGCCGGGCAAGGCGCGCGCCGCGTCGTGCGCGCCCCGTGTGCGGGCGTGATGCATTGTCACGTGGCTTTGGGTGATCTGGTCGAGACGGGAGCACTGCTTGCTCATGTAGGCGATACGCCCGTATCTGCGCCGCTTGCCGGGATGGTGCGCGGCCTACTGACGGATGGCCTTGAAGTCCCCGAGCAATTCAAGATTGGTGATATTGATCCGCGCGGAGCAACAGCGGACTACCTGACCGTTTCCGACAAAGCACGCGCCATTGGCGGCGGCGTGCTCGAAGCCATGCTCTCCCTGAGCACCCGGAAATAGGGGCGTAGCCGTTCAGGCCGGCTTGGCAGCATATTTGTTGATCTTTCGATAAAGCGTGGCGATGCCGATGCCGAGTTCATCGGCCGCCAGTTTCTTGTTCTTGTGGCGCAGCAGGGCCTCTTCGATCATTTGGCGCTCCATATTTTCGAGCACGGTAATGCTTGCGCCTTCGTCGCAGACCCGGATGTTTTCGACAATTTTTTCCGGCCCGCTGGCCGCGCGCGGCCTCAGTCCGGCGGTGATGTTGGGTGGGAGAAGACTTTCATCGATGATTTCACCGCTGGGCACGACGTTGACCAGGTATTCCATCAAGTTGCTCAGTTCGCGGACGTTCCCCGGCCAGTGGTATTGAGGAAGCAACTTGATGACTTCCGGCGAAATGCCGGGATAGACGCCTCCGATGCGCTTGGAATGCAAGTTGATGAAAAAGTGCGCCAGCAGTTCGATGTCGCCCTGCCGTTCGCGTAGCGGCGGAATGGATAACGGAATGACGTTGATCCGATAAAAAAGATCTTCGCGAAACTTTCCTTCCGCAATGAATTGCTCAAGCTTCTGGTGGGTCGCCGCAATAATGCGGATATCGACCGGAATGGGTTTGCTGGCCCCGACTGGCTGTACTTCGCGGTTTTCGATGGCGCGCAGAAGCTTGGCCTGCATGCCCAAAGACATGTCACCGATTTCGTCCAGAAACAGGGTGCCTCCATTGGCGCTCTCGATAAGGCCGACTTTTCCGGTCGTCGAGGCACCGGTGAACGCGCCTTTGAGATAGCCAAATAGTTCACTTTCCTGCAGCGCTTCGGGTATTGCCGCACAGTTGATGGCAACGAACGGCCGGTTCTTTCGGCCGCTTAATTCGTGAATGGCACGTGCCACGACTTCTTTTCCCGTGCCGCTTTCGCTGACAATCAGTACGCTGGAGGGGCTTGCCGCGACACGCGTCAGAAGTGCCTTGAGTGTGCGCATGGGCTTGGATTCGCCAATGATGTGGCTGATTCGCGGATCGCTGGCCCCTTGCTCGTCCGGGATGGCCGGATGCGGTTGATGAAAAGCCATTAGAAAAAGCTGATGGTTTGGTCCATTGTGGATCTGACCAATAATGATCTCCCGCCGATCAGCGAACGAGACAATATGCTGAAGATACCCGGACGACGAGTCCTGCTGGTAGGTGCGCGGACGAATGCTGACCATGCGTCCCAGAATTTTTTCTTGTGTGCAGTTGAGTTGCTTGAGAGCTACCGCGTTGATTGAACGGACCTGCTCGTTCTCGTCAAGCACCAATGCGCCTTGATCCATGTTTTCGATCAGGCTCGTGAATATTTCACCGAACTCGCCCCCGCCACCTTGCTCGCCGACAATCTTTGACACAAAAATATTGGAAATGTAGCGAACATATTCCGAAATTTCGTGCGAGTTTTCCTTGATCCGTAGCTGCTGTTCAGGAGAAAGCGCTACCAAGCTGATCACGCCAACACATGCGTGCTGCACCATGATCGGTACGCCGATAAAGGCCTTTTCCTTGCAAATGCTTTTGTCCGTACAGCCTTCGCATAGCGGGTCGACGCGTGACTGGATGATAATCTTCTCTTCCTTCTCTTTGAGAACATGACTCAAGAGTCGGGAACTGCCGTTCGGTCTTTTGCCGGTCAATTTTGCGTACGGACCTGTGCCGGAAATCCGGACCATGTTCGCATCGACGATTTCCACTTCGACTTGCAAAACGCTGGCGAGCATTTTGGTGAAGCGCAAGATGGTTGGCTGAATCTGCTGCAAAACAGAAAAGGTGCTCGTTGGAGGCATGGTCAACCCTTAACCAATTTCAGAACTCGCTCTATCAGAATGATAGAGATCGGCAGCAAGCATATCATTGTGGTCTGCAAATACAAGAACAGGGAGAATCAGTCACATATCCCCACGATGCTAAGGGACAAGGCACTTGAGGCAGTTCTCCATGGAAAATATCGAACAGAATGCCAAACTTTCTACCTGGCACGATTGTTGATTACGTTCAGATCTGATTAGCTTTATAAACCTTGGTGCGCGGTTTAATCCGTGCGCTTTTCTCTTGTTAAACCGACTTGATTCGAGGGCGACCAATGAAATCTATCAATCAACTAATCCAGGAAATCGGTGTGCTGAAATCCAACGCGCATGATAAGGACTTCCTTTTGACCTGGGAACAAACGCCTGACGAGCTCAAACAGGTGCTGTCGGTCGCTGAGGTGCTCAAGCGCATGCGTGGCGAAAATATCGCTACCAAGGTCTTTAACAGCGGCCTCGGTGTCTCGGTTTTCCGTGACAACTCAACGCGCACCCGTTTTTCGTATGCATCCGCCCTGAATCTTCTCGGACTCGCGCAACAGGACCTGGACGAAGGGAAGTCGCAAATCGCCCACGGCGAAACCGTGCGCGAAACAGCCAACATGATTTCCTTCTGTGCCGATGTGATCGGGATTCGTGATGACATGTTCCTGGGTGCCGGCAATGCGTATATGCGCGAAGTCGGTGCGGCGCTTGATGATGGGTTTGCGCAAGGTGTCCTGCCTCAGCGCCCGGCGCTGGTGAACTTGCAGTGCGATATCGATCACCCGACCCAGTCCATGGCCGATCTGGCCTGGTTGCAGGAGCATTTCGGAAGCCTGGAAAGCCTCAAAGGCAAGAAAATCGCCATGACCTGGGCCTATTCTCCCAGCTATGGCAAGCCCTTGTCGGTGCCGCAGGGCATCATTGGCTTAATGACCCGTTTCGGGATGAACGTCAGCCTAGCGCATCCTGAAGGTTATGACCTGATCCCCGACGTGGTTGAGGTCGCCAGAAAGAATGCTGCGGCTTCAGGTGGCTCGTTCAGCCACGTAAAGACGATGGAAGAAGCCTTTGCCGGTGCGGATATTGTCTATCCAAAATCCTGGGCACCCTACAAAGTCATGGAAACACGCACTGAACTGCTGCGCGCCAACGATCACGATGGCCTGAAGGCGCTGGAAAAGAAGTGTCTGGAGCAAAACGCCAAGCACAAGAACTGGCATTGCACCGAAGAGATGATGAAGCTTACCAAGGGCGGTGAAGCGCTTTATATGCACTGCCTGCCTGCTGACATCTCAGGCATTTCCTGCAAGGAAGGCGAAGTCGAGGGCAGCGTTTTCGAGCGCTACCGTATCGCTACCTACAAAGAGGCGAGCTGGAAGCCGTACATCATTGCCGCCATGATCATGGCGCGGAAATTCGCCAATCCGGCGCAGATACTCGAGCAATTGCTCAAGGAAGCGCAACCGCGCGTCAAATAGAAAAAACAGTCTTGATCGAGGGCGACCTGCCCTCAGCACCACGAATACACTGGAGAAACAGTAATGGCAAAGAAGATTCCGTTTGAACAAATTGTTGCGCGAGCAGAGCACTACAAAGCCGACATGACCCGCTTCCTGCGCGACATGATCGCCATTCCAAGCGAAAGCTGCGACGAAGAAAAGGTTGTGCTGCGCATCAAGCAGGAAATGGAAAAGGTCGGGTTCGACAAGGTCGAGATTGACCCCATGGGCAACATTCTCGGCTATGTAGGGCACGGACCGCACCTCATTGCCATGGACGCCCACATTGATACCGTCGGCATTGGCAACATCAAGAACTGGACCTTTGACCCATACCAGGGCATGGAAGATGATGAAATCATCGGCGGCCGCGGCTCTTCCGACCAGGAAGGCGGCATGGCCTCGATGGTCTATGCAGGAAAGATCATCAAGGACCTTGGTCTTGAAGACCAATACACCCTGCTGGTGACCGGTACGGTTCAGGAAGAGGATTGCGATGGGCTGTGCTGGCAGTACATCATCGAGCAATCCAAGATTCGTCCCGAGTTCGTGGTCAGTACCGAGCCGACCGATTGCCAGATCTATCGCGGCCAGCGTGGACGTATGGAAATCCGCATCGACGTGCAGGGCCGCAGCTGCCATGGCTCAGCACCCGAGCGCGGAGACAATGCCATTTTCAAGATGGCGCCGATTCTTCTTGATTTGCAGAAACTGGCGGGCAATCTGGGCAATGACGACTTCCTCGGCAAAGGGACGCTCACCGTTTCCGAGATCTTCTTCACCTCGCCCAGCCGCTGCGCGGTGGCTGACAGCTGTGCGGTCTCCATCGATCGCCGTCTGACCTGGGGTGAAACGTGGGAAGGTGCGCTGGACGAGATTCGCGCCCTGCCCGCAGTCAAGGCCGCCGGTGCCGTGGTCAGCATGTACAACTATGATCGTCCGGCCTATACCGGTCTCGTCTATCCGACCGAGTGCTATTTCCCGACCTGGAAAACGGAAGAAAGCCATGTTGCCGTCAAGGCACTGGTCAATGCCTACGAGGGTTTGTTTGAAAGCAAGCCGGTGGTTGATAAATGGACGTTCTCGACCAATGGCGTTTCGATCATGGGGCGTCATGGGATTCCTGTGGTCGGATTCGGTCCCGGCAAAGAGCCAGAAGCTCACGCCTCCAACGAGAAGACCTGGAAGGCGCATCTGGTGAAGTGTGCGGCCATGTACGCAGCGATTCCGCTGACCTACCTAAGCGAATTAGCCGACTAAGCTCGCGTGTGCGTTTCGATCACCCCGAGTATTCTGTCGGGGTGATTCTTCCAGGAGCGCATATCACTATGAAACGACTGATCAAGAACGGCACCGTAGTCGAAGCCACGGGCCGGAGAGTTGCCGACGTTCTGATTGAGGACGGGAAGATCTGTGCGGTCGGACAGGGCTTGTCAGCGGACGGAATTACCGAGGTCATCGATGCGACTGGCCGTTATGTGCTTCCCGGCGGCATTGACGTTCATACCCACTTCAACATCGACGTAGGCATCGCGCGAAGCTGCGACGATTTTTTTTCCGGCACGCGCGCAGCGGCCTGCGGCGGTACGACAACCATCGTCGATCACATGGGTTTTGGACCGGCGGGCTGCAGCCTGCATCATCAGCTTGAGGTCTATCATCAGTCTGCGGCTGGCAAGGCGGTGGTCGACTACAGTTTTCATGGCGTAATTCAACACGTCGACGAAGCAATTCTGGACGAGATGGCCTCCATGGTCACCGAGCAAGGGATCAGCAGCTTCAAGTTCTACCTGACCTACGGGCACAAACTGAACGACGCCGACGCACTACGGGCGATGGCGCGCTTGAGGACGGTGAGCGCCCTGGCCGCCGTGCATCCGGAAAACGATGCGGCGATTGTCTTCCGTCGCGAACAACTGGTTGCCGCGGGGCAAACTACGCCGATGGATCACGCGCGCAGCCGTCCGCTGGAGTGTGAAGCCGAGGCGATTGCCAGCATGATCAACCTTGCCCATCTGGCCGGTGATGCGCCACTCTACATCGTGCATCTCTCCAACGGCCTGGGGCTGGATTACACCCGCCTGGCCCGTGGTGCGGGGCGCGCTGTCTGGGTGGAAACCTGCCCGCAGTATCTGTTGCTCGACGAACTCAATTATCTGCGCGAAGACGGTCTCAAATTCATCCTCAGCCCACCATTGCGCCCGCATACGGAACTGGACAAGCTCTGGGTCGGCCTGGCCGATGGCAGTATTGATACCGTCGCCACCGACCACTGCACCTTCCCGTATCACCAGCGTCAGGAAATGGCGCAGGGCGACTTCACGCGCTGCCCGAATGGCCTGCCGGGTGTCGAAAATCGCATGGCGCTTCTGTTTTCGGAAGGCGTGATGAAGGGGCGCATTACATTGGAGCGCTTCGTCGAACTGACCAGCACACTGCCCGCCAAGCTCTTCGGTCTTTGGCCAAGAAAAGGGCATTTCGGGGTCGGAGCCGATGCCGATATTGTCATTTTTGACCCCAGCCGTCGTTACACCGTCCGCCATTGCGATTTGCACGACAACGCCGATTACTCGCCTTACGAAGGCATGCAGTGTCAGGGCATGCCGGTAACAACACTCAGCCGTGGAGAGATCGTCGCACATGAAGGTCAATTCACGGGCCACGCCGGTGCCGGGAAATTCCTGCATCGCCAACCATTTGATCACGAACTGCTTCGGCAGCATCGCAGCTTCGTACCCGCATAAAGGTAAATAGCATGAGTCAAAGAATCGTTCTGGCGCTTGGCGGCAATGCACTTGGCGACAGCCTCGCCGAACAGATGGCCGCCGTCCAGACAACCTCGAATGCAATCGTCGATTTGATCGAACATGGCCATCAGGTCGTGGTCACGCACGGCAACGGGCCGCAAGTCGGAATGATTCACGTCGCCTTTGAGGCGGCGTCCATGACCTATGCCCATTCACCCATCTTGCCGATGTCCGTCTGCGTGGCCCTGAGCCAGGGCTATATCGGCTACGACTTGCAGAATGCCTTGCGCGAAGCCTTGCTGAATCGTGGAATACAAAAACCGGTAGTCACCCTGATTACCCAGGTTGAGGTCGACGAAAGCGATCCTGCGTTTGATGATCCGGGCAAACCCATCGGTTCCTTCTTCTCCAAAGAGGAGGCCGAGGGCATGATCGCCAAGGGCGCACACATGAAGGAAGATGCCGGTCGCGGCTATCGCCGGGTTATTGCCTCGCCCATGCCGGTCGATATCATCGAGAAGGAGACCGTACAGACGCTGCTCGATCGTCATTACCTGCGGCGGCGGCGGTATTCCGGTTACGCGCCATGGCCTCCATCTCAAGGGGGCTGCTGCGGTTGTCGATAAGGACCGCGCCAGCGCCAAACTGGCCGAACTGATCGACGCTGACCTGCTCATCATTCTCACCGCTGTCGAGAAAGTGGCCATCAACTTTGGCAAGCCCGATCAAAAATGGCTTGATCGCCTGAGCATCGACGACGCCAAGCGTTACCTTGCAGAAGGGCAATTTGCCGTCGGCTCCATGCGGCCGAAAGTTGAAGCCGCCCTTTCTTTTGCCGAATCCAGGCCTGGTCGAAAAACACTCATCACCATGCTCACCAAGGCGAAAGAAGGGATTGAGGGAAAAACCGGCACCATTGTTGGATGAAGCCGTAAAGCCGAGCGCGCCAGGAGGATAATAGACACAAGGTCCATTACGGGAGCGGCAACATGAGCGACGAGAACATCTCCGAACGAGACGCGCATTACATCTCCGGCTGGCTGGCATTGTTTTTTTGGTTACTGGTTCTGGCGGGTGTCATCTGGCTATTTCTCGGCAGTGTGCTTTACCGGGGCGAGCCGCCCATTCTGGCCGTTCTCGGCGTCGTCCTGCTTGGCTTCGTCAGCAAGGGTTTCGTCATCCTGCAACCCAATATTGCCGGGGTTCTGGTTTTTTTCGGGCGCTATTCTGGAACCATCCGCGAAGGCGGTTTTTTCTGGTTCAATCCGTTCAGCAAGCGACAGAATATCTCGTTGCGCGTGGTCAACCTCAATACGCCCACGCTCAAGGTCAACGACATGGCCGGCAATCCGATCGAGGTGGCTGCCGTCATCGCCTGGCGTGTGAACGACACCGCCAAGGCCAGCTTCGAGGTCGCAGACTACGCCAGTTTTCTGGCCATCCAGAGCGAATCGGCGATACGCGCCGTGTCCAGTACCCGCTTCTATGATGGCGATCAGCATGGGAAAAACTCGCTGCGTGGCGATCTCGCTGCGGTGGCGCAATTGCTCACCGAAACGATTCAGTTGCACGTCGACCTGGCCGGCCTGGAAATCATCGAAGCCAAGATCACCCACCTCGCCTATGCCCCGGAAATCGCCTCCGCCATGCTGCGCCGGCAGCAGGCGGCCGCGGTAATCGCGGCGCGTCAGCTGATTGTTGAAGGCGCCGTCGGCATGGTCAAGATGGCGCTCGACAAATTGCAGGCCGATGGCGTGGTCGTGCTCTCCGACGTTGATCGGATTCGCCTCGCCACCAATCTGTTGACCGTGCTGGTCTCGGAGACGGAAACGCAACCGGTGCTTTCAATGTCCCGCTGACCTATCCGGCGGCCGCAAGAGTCCTGCGGTGATGCCGAAAATGCCGTATGGCCATGAACAGCGAGCCTGCCTGAAGCACGGCACAGAAATAAAACGGCGCGCCGATACGCCAGTCGCCTTGCGGCAAGTGCGAGACCATGCCGAGCAATGGCGCACCCAGCACCGGCGCGATGACGGCCATCAAACTGCCCAGCGAGTTCACCGCGCCGAGCGTCTGCCCCTGGCTGCGGCTGTCCGCAGCCGATGAAATCAGGCTGTTGACCGACGCGGCCACCGTGACGCCAAAGACGTTGGCAACGACCACCGCATACATCATCCAGCCCTCCGTTGCTGCGCCCCACGCCACATAGGCCAGCGTGGACGACACCAGCCCGATGACAGCCAGCCGTTGAGGCGAGAATATCTTGAGCAAGCGCCCGAGCAGAAAACCCTGAACGACGACCGAGACGATGCCGACCACGGCGAGCGACCAGCCGTTCTCCTGCGGGCCCCAGCCAAACTTGAAGGTGGTGTAGAGCACCCAGCAGGTGTACAGCACGAACTGGGCGAGCGTGCTGAAGGTGACGACACCAACCAGCGAACCAACGCCCTTCAAACGCGTCAAGGCAAGCAACGAATTGACCGGATTGGCGGCACGCCAGCTGAAGGGCTTGCGTTGTTCTTTGGAAAGGGACTCAGGCAGAACGAAATAGCCGTAAAGCAGGTTGATAATTGCCAGAACACCGGCCACCAGGAAAGGCAACTGCAGCTTGATGGCACCGAGCAATCCACCCATGACCGGGCCAATGATGAAGCCCAGCCCCATCATCGCGCCCAGCAGGCCGAAGCGCTTGGCGCGGTGTTCGGGCGGCGTGATATCGGCCACATAGGCATTGGCGATGGCCGCATTGGCCTGCATGGC
>JAIFNM010000200.1 GCA_020047725.1 Betaproteobacteria bacterium | reverse complement strand
AGAGCGGTGATCCGTACCTTGAGTTGAACGGCTCCTTTGCATCATGGAACTGCCGTTCAGGCTTAAAATGCCAATGAGTGCAACCGGCCACTGGCGGTCGTAGATGTCTCTGGAAATCGATGTGCATCAACGGCTGGTAACCCATCAGATACCGGCCGTTCGACCTAGTTGGCGGTAGGCGCGCTCCTCGGCCACTGCAGCCGTTGGCGCTGCTTAAGATGAGTGGCTGGTGTTGCGTTGGTTGCCGCCGTTGAGGCGGCATGCCACCTGAAGGTCTGACGCCGGAGATGATGTTCGAGCGCTATAGCGCAACAGCAATCTGGTGCAACCCGTAGCCGCCGGCGAAGCCCCGCCACTGCCACTCTGCAAAGACCGCGACGATCATAAGTTCCTCGAACTCGCCGCCCGTTGCGGAGCGAACATTCTGGGCAGCAAGGACGCTATTCTAACTGCATGGACAGACGACGCTGGGGTTTCAGATTCTGAAGCCGGCAGCGGCTTCAGCGCTGATTGGGTGACTTTTCTTTGGCTGATCCAACAAGTTACTTCGTTGCGGCGAGATCGTTCTCCTGCGCTCCTTTTACCGATTTGCCTTAAGCAGCATCTCATCAGCTTCAGCTGAGCGCCCCAGGCGGATCAACACGGCAGCGCGCATTCGCATCACTCCCCGGTCTTCGGGCAGCAGCTCGCGCAAGGCATCGACGTCCGCCAGTGCAGCAAATTCCTTGCCCTGCTTGCTGTGGATCCGGTAACACAACAGGTGGTCGTCGAGGTTAGGTGTGCTCAGTGCGATGGCCGCCGCGCGATCCTGCAGGGCGCCTTCGAAATTACCCCGGATATAACGGATATCGGCGCGGGCGCGCAGCAGGTCGGCATCACGATTTTTCTTGGCAGCCAAGAGCTTGGTTAGCCGCGCCTCACCCAAGTCGCTGCGATCATTCCCCGCCGAGGCGTCAACAAAGACCTGCAGGGCAACGGCGCCCGGGTCTTCGGCATCAATAACCATTTCGAGATCGGCCAGGGCTAGCCGCTGCCAGGGAGCGCTGACAATGAAGAGGGCGCGGGTGCGCTTGAGCGATATGTTCTCGGGATGTTTGGCAATCGCCTGATTGAGCGTGAAGAGTGCCTCGTAGACGAGCGCATCGTCCCCCATGCCGACCAGACGGACGAGGCCCTGTGCCAGCAAAGGATTGAGTGGGTCAGCCTTCTTCAGCGCGGCGACTGCCTTTCTGAGCTCGACCCGGTGATCAGCCTGCAGTGCGCTGCCAAGGGCTGCCTCCATTTCCTGGACTGAGGCCACAGCGACGGGAAGGTGTGTGGTCATGGCCAGGATCAGCACGACGCCAAGGGCTAATTGACGAATTGTCATTTCGGTATCTCCTGCACTATGGCTTGTGGACAAACTTGACGATGCCGGACAGCCTGGCCATCGCCTCGGCCAGACTCTGTCCGGTTTCCTTGGCTAACATCTTGTCGGCAACGATTGCGCTGTACTGGCCTTCGGACATTCCACGGAGGATCTCCACCTGCCGCTCAAGATTAGCGGTCAACGTCAGAGCCGTTCCGTCGGTCGTCACCGTGTTCCCGACTTTGCCAGCACCGAGGGCAGGCCGGACCTGAGTGTCGAAACTACGAACCAGGTCGCGCCCGGCCGACTTCACTTCGTCCATCGTTGCCCCGGCCCCTAGCCCCGCTGGCAGGGTGGTATCGAGCCTAGCACCGCTCAATCCCAATTTTTCCAGGCCGGTAATCCCTTCTCCGGCGGGGATCTTGGCGGCGCCAGCCGCCTTGGTGTTCCAGGCGTCGCCCAGCGGAAGCTTGCTGTCGCCCTCGACGGATGCTGCTGCCTGGCCTACCGCTGCCGCGGGCTTGACCGCTGCGGTCTGTTGCGCAGAGACCGCGCCGCCCGTGACTCTGCCCTTTGCCAAATCCTCGACGACCGGGCTTAGGACAGTCGCCTGGGCGCTCATTTGGGTAGCAAGAAAATCAGTTTGTGCCTGATCAAGTTTCCACGAACGGTTGAAAGCGGCCTCAGAGCCCTTGAGCCCACTTTCCACGTTGGCAGCGGCAGTGCTCTGAACCGCTGAATTCAGTGATTTCACGAAACCATAAATTTGCAACACATTGCCGGTGTCCTGCCACAGGCCCACGGCGATGGTTCCCGCCCCTTTGCCGTCGCGGATGGCGATATAAGTATTGACCGGAAGGGTCTCCTTAGCGACTCCCTCGACGGAGCCCTTGACGCCGTTTTCAGAATAACCAGTGATGGAACCCGTGGAGATGTTATAGATCAACAGCACCTTGCTGGCTACCGCTGCCTGGGAGGTCAGCGCGGCGCCGGTTCCCGCCGAGAGCGTGACCAGGCCGGCCGATCCCGCCATCGCCGCCATCCCGAGGGCACCGGTTCCCAGCGCCACAGTCAAAGTCGCGCCGGTCTTCACCCGGTCGGCGCCGATCATGTAGGCCGTGTAGTCGAGATCGGCGAAGGTCGCCTCAAGACTTTCCTGGGCAAAAGTCGCCTGGGTCCGGGTTTCGTAGACCGCCGCGCGGAATTCGCGTACGGCGTCCAGTCGCTCAAAGTCGCGCAGGCCTCCCTGATTGTTGAATCCGGCGACTCTCTCAAGCTTCTGGATCAGGTCGATCGCATCGCCCTGGTCGGTCGTATTGCGGATGAACTGGCGGGTCTTTATGATTTGGTCGGTCGCCTGATTCTCGGCCCGCTGCCGGGCGCTGAGATCCATCAGATTAAAGTCTGTCTGAGTAAGCTTGTAGGGGTCGTAATCATTGAGGTCCTGTCGCACATAATCGGTGACAGTCCCCCCTAGCCTGGTCAGCTCGCGCCTGGCGGCCAGCGCAAACTCCTCCGATGCGGCAATTCGGGCGCGCAAGTTTGCCTGCTGCTCTTCGGTGCCAGCTCGCTTCTGAATCGAGTGCAATTCGGCTTGAGCGCGATCGCGGCTTTGCAGGTGAAACTCAATATCCTGCTGGATCTGCGACTGCTTGTCCGAGACATTGCCTGGCTCCTGGACCGGTGCCGGCGGTGGATCAGTCTCGGTCTTCTGCGCTAGAGGTTCAGCCGCAGGCTTTGCCTCAGCAGTCGGCGCGGCAACCGGTTCGACTGCCGCGATGGCAACGGTATTGCTGCTGCCAGCAGCAGCGGTCAGCTTGTTTAAAGCGGTGGCTTCGGCGTTCCGCCACTCGGTAAGGGATGCCAGAGAGCGCTCCAGTTTCTCCTTCTCTTGGCGCACGAAATTGACCCCTCTGGTTCCGGGCATTCCACTAATGCTGTTACGGTGGGCCACATCATCATTGATCAGGCGATCCAGTTCGACGGCCCGCAACTCGATCTGACGGATCCGCTCCTCAGCACCACTGACCGTAGGCCGCATGGCGAGCAGTTGGTCCTTTGCCGCCATGCAGTCCGACAGTCTGTCACGGTCACTCTGCATGTTCTTTTCGTAGGCGGCCAGCAGCGGCTCATAGGTACGCGTTCCCCATTCAAGCTGAGCCTCCCGCTGACTGGCCGGCTGCGTACTGGCCCACTCGATCCAAGCCTGAAGTTTTGCACGGACCGGATCGATGTATTCGCGCTGCCGGTATTCCATGCTTCCTGGAATTCCCTTGATCTCCAAGTCTAGTTGGCCAATCCAATGATCAATCAGCCCAACTGTCACCGGATGTCCGGGGACGGCGGACGTGCGCATGTTGATCCGGAATTTCATAAAAAAATCGTTATCAGTGAGCTTCAGCCGGAACGATTCCAGATCCCCCCTGATCTCGTTCCGTTCCTTCAGCAGGCTATCCTTTTCCTTTGAAAATATGTCGATTCGCTCGTTGAGGGTGGCAATCGTAAGTTCCTTGTCCGCAATTTCCTCTTCCAGTTGCCCGATTTCCGCCTTACGAGTTTGGATATTTTTCTCGATCGCCGCGATTTGCTTCTCGTGCCGCTCCATCTCGGCCTTCTGTTCCGGCGTCGGAGTGGTCGCCTTGACCGGCGGTGGCAGCACCGGCCGCGACGGAACCACGGGTTGCGTCGGAGGACGGACTATGGCGGGAGGTGGCGCTGTTGGCGCCATCGGCGGTGATGGAGGCGGTGATGGAGGTGGGGATGGAGGTGGGGATGGAGGCGGCGACGGAGGCGGATGATGGGGGTTCGCATCAGCAAAAGGCGGGGCTAACAGCGCAATTACCCAGATGGCCGAGAACAGCCGGAGCAGCCCCGTAGTCAAGCGGCGATTCATCATTGAACTTTCTCCTTACCCATGAACGATCCCTCGTTGATTGGGCCGACAAACAGTTGTAAGCTCCGGAAAGGAAATGCGGCTTTAGTCGACATGTGCGGCTATCCAGGCGCAAGTGATTCAAGCGTTGCCCTTACCGCTGGCGTCCAGTCGTCATCGTGGCTCAGTCCGTCGAAGATCCGCACCGTGTTGACGGGCATCTGTCGGATGACTGGCGCGACCAAAACGGGCGGAACAACCGTATCACGTGCTCCGTAAAGGTGGTGTTGCTGGAATGTTGCCTGCGCCAGCCCGGCCATCAACTTCCTCGCCGGGCTGGCGGTAGGCAGCGGCGAAATGCCGTGCAGCCTGGTCCATGCCTTGATGTCTAGCGGAGCGGCAACCGTAATCAACGCCACGACGTCGTTGCGCTGGAGCGCCAGTTCAGCCGCCAACACGCCCCCGCCAGAAAAACCGATCAGGATTACCGATTGCCTGGGCCTTCGTGCCCTATCGATCAGCGCTGCCAGAGCGGCTAACGGAACGTCGCTGAAACGCAGGTCGGTCCAGTAGCGGATCGAACAACCTGCGGCCTGCTCGGTGGAGAGGTACTGACACGGCCGCGCCAGGTAAAGCACCGGCTGGCCGTTGTTTAGCCGCGATGCCAGCTTCGCACCGGTGCCGGCTCGGGGGGTGGGATCAGCAGGCGGTTCATTCTCCGGAGTCCAGGGTTTGCCATCCCCTTCGATCACGACCAGAAGCGGCTGATCTAATTTCGATGTTCCAGGCCGCAGCCATCCCAGCGTAATCAGATCAGCCCTAACTTCCTCGATCCTCTGAAAATCAGGATCTAAGGGCGGCAAAGGCGGGTTGAGGGAACAGGCGGTAATGGCCGCAAAAGCCAGGGCCACCATGCATTGTCGAATCAGAAAGCGTACCTGACGTTCAGCGCAATACCATAGTTGCTTGTATCTTTCCGGAGCAATTCACTGGTAGCCGTCAGCGCCACGGACAGGCCTGCGGTGGAACCGGAACCGAAATAGGAGACGCCCAGGCCAACCGTCAGACCATTTCGGTCGTTTGCCGGCTGCGGGCCACCGCCAGCAACCTCTTGCTTTTCTCGATCCAGATCATGGGAATAGGTCAGCGACAGTGCGGGCATGAAGGGCTCCAGCCAATAGCCGACAGACCCGCCGATATTCGCTTGGGTCAAATTATTGGTTCTTCCCAAATTGACAGTTCCATTACTCTCGGTAAAGGAGGAGCGTTTATCCTGATTGTATAAAAGACCGGCCTTGGCCGAGACAAATAGCATGTCATACCACTTTTGCGCGTTCAGATTACCCACTGCCAGCCAGCCCTCTGAATCCTGCTTGCCGGTGATGGTTGTACCAGCCGCCACCCGACGGTTGTCCGTATCGTTCCAAGCGTAGCCAACCGACAAATCGGCGGAGAGCCATTCATTCAGGGTGAAATTGACATAGGGCATCAGGGTGAAGCCCTTGGTTTTGCTGTTTCCCGAATTGAATGGCGTATCGATATTCGTCTCGGCGAAATTCAGGGAAACCCCGGCTGTGGCACCAGGCGTAACGCGATAATCCGCGCCGACGGCGAGACTATTGCTGTGGCCATCGTAGGCGGTGGGTGCAAAATCATTCTCAATTTTGTTCCTCGCCACGTTCGCCCACAGCGACAACCCTTTGTCTTGTTCGCCTGAAGAAAGGCTGGTAAAGCCTTCGGGAAGCGCGGCAGCGGTTTTTGTCCCCTTGGCCGGGAATGACCGGGGATTGAATGCAGGGTTAAACCGCATGGCAATCATTCCGGCGGCCTGCTGGGCCGTGATCGCTTGAACCGAAATCGCCGTTAATTGGGAACTGGCGACATCTCCAGCCGCAGGTTCTGGGGTCGGATGAATAACCTGTGTCCAACCAGTTCCAGGCGCAGCGATCATGGCAATCAGCGGCAACAACGCCATCAACGTCGGTTTTAGCATGTCACTTCTCCCTGTTTATTTTGAATTAGAAATCATTTGAGCAATCGCTGGCGTTTATGTCATAACTATCTGTGACGACTGAGTAGGAACTCACCAGCTAGCAACAAGTTACTATATGTGACGGGAATCAAAAAATCAACCGCCGTTCCGAGAGCAGCGTTTATGTTGCTGCGACGGGCAATCATCGAGCTTCATCCGAACCACACCCTTTGGACGACTAAAACCTCAGGCAAACCTCACTCCTGACTCCGCCGGAACACCCAGCTCTTCTCGTCGGACACCGATGGCTCAAATGCATAGCCGTCGCAGTCAAAATCCTTCAAGTTTTCCGGCTCGTTTAGGCGGTTGACCCTAGCAAAGCGCGTCATCAGGCCGCAAGCGCGTTTGGCGTAGAAGCTGATGATCTTGTATTTGCCGCCCTTCCAGTCCTCGAAAACCGGCTGGATCAACTGACCCTTGATCTTGCGCCCGACCGCCGCCTTGAAATGTTCCTCGGAAGCCAAGTTGACCGCAACCAGACGCGGCATCGCGGCCAGCTCGACATTAATCGCGACGACCAGCTTTTCGCCCCAGACAGCGCATCAAGCAGATTGAGGAAAGCATCGAGCGCTATATGCACGCCTTGGATACCCGCCCTATGACGGCTGACCTGCCGATAGCGGACCTACTTGGGTCGGGCAGCCAGCGGCGGCATTGGCCCATGTCTTGCCGGTGAGCCACCGATTGAGGCGTCAGCTTCGCTCCGATACCGCCCTTTGCACCGGCGATGACATGAGGGGCCGGTTTGGGTCGGGTCCTGCCTGATGGCCACGAAAACTGAATGGCAGCAAGCCGGCCTTAAGCAGGCATAAACTGACGGTGTTACATTCTGCT